>JALEGO010000698.1 GCA_022763165.1 Flavobacteriales bacterium | reverse complement strand
GAGAGATGGCGAAGAAAAATCATTTTTAGTGACACTCTTCAATAAAGATGGCAATCAGGAGGTTGTTAAAAAAGAGTCGAGAAAATTAAACGATATTTTGGGTGCAAACTTTGAAGAAATTGACCGAAAAACAGCTAAAAGACTTGATGTTTCAGGTGGTGTCAAAATAACAGAACTGAGAAACGGCAAGCTAAAGCGTCAGACAGATGTTACTGAAGGCTTCATCATTACAAAAGCCAACGGTCAAAACATTGACAATATTGAAGAATTAGAACAAGCTCTGGAAAGCGCCAATGGTGGCGTTATGATAGAGGGATATTATGAAAATACGGGCAGCAAGCATTATTATGCCTTTGGCATGTAATTTGCACATGATACAATAGTTTTAGTTAAAATTTCCTCTAAATAGCAGCAGACAGAAGGCGTGTCATCATCCGATGAGCGCCTTTTGTAATTTGATATATTTCTTCAACCTTCAACACCCAAAAATTTCCCAGGATAAAAAAGTAAGCCGAACAATAATTAAATCGCACCTCAAGCATTTTGCCTTTAATTACTCATAAGTTCACAATTTACTTTTGTAGATGGAACTTAAAGAAACCATCATGGCAAAACTAAACCTTACTTCGACTCTTTTATTTTTAGCATTAACCTTTTATTTTTCATCTGCCTCTGCACTTGCGGATTTGAAAGTTTTAGGTCAACTTCAAGTCAACCCAACCCAGGTATACATTGGAGATGCTATTCAAATTGATTTAAGCATTAACAACTCAGGCGATCAATCTTCGAGTTATGGTTATGTAAAGTTTTTCTTATCCACAAACAGCACATACAGTTCAAATGACATTTACATAGGTCAAAAATATGTCTCCTCCATATCCGCTGGCAATACGGTCAATATTTCACATTCGCAAACTATGTCCTCAAGCCTAAACGCAGGCAATTATTACCTAATTGCATTTGTCGATGCCAATCACAACACCAACGAATCAAATGAAAACAACAACACCAAATACAAGTATATCAGTCTACTTGAAAAACAACCAGACCTTTTTGTTGAAAACAGGACGGTTTCCAAAAATACGCTTACCAAAGGTGAGTCGTTTAATGTGAGTTGTGTCGTTAAAAATTATGGCAATGCTACCGCAAGCTCTTCCTATGTTGGCTATTACCTTTCTACAAACACCACTCTTAGCAGTAACGATATTTTTCTAGGGAAATCTTATCTATCCACTGTATATGCCGGGTCTACAAGATCCACTAGTAAGTATGTAAGCATCCCGACCACAGTAAATAAGGGCACGTATTATATCCTTTACAAAGCAGATGAAGACGGCACTGTTTCCGAATCTGATGAAAACAACAATGTTGGAAACGAAAAAATATTCGTAATCGCTCCAGACCTTATCACTTCTGCAATAACCGTATCCAATGGCACTTTGAATCCCGGTCAATCCGTAACAGTTGATGCAACTGTAAAGAACATAGGCGATGCAGATGCAGGAACAAGCAGATTGAAATATTATTGGTCTAAAAACTCGGTTTGGGATGCAAATGACACCTACCTAGGCCAAGACTACATCTCTAGCTTATCTCAAAACGACACTGAATCAGAATCATTGAACTTCTCGGTACCCTCTAATGCAACAGACGGATATTGGTATGTCATCGCTAAAGCAGACGCCAATGAAGATGTTGCCGAAAACAGTGAAACCAATAACACTAAATATAAAAGAGTTACGGTTGTAGTACCAAAACCAGATTTAAGAGTTCTAGCCCCTGCCCTAACTCCAAGTCCAGTAGAAGCGGGCTCCTCTATGTCCCTTACGATAGATGTTAGCAATATTGGTGATGTGTCGAGCCCAAGTACAAAGGTTAAATATTACCTTTCCACAAACGCTTATTGGAATGCCTCTGACATATATTTAGGAGAAAGCTCGGTGAGCAGTCTAAGTGTTGGCAATACAACGACACTAAATAAAACTGTTACAATTCCTTCAAATACTTCAATTGGCACAAAGTATATCATCTATTTTGTGGATGAGCCCAATTCAATTGTTGAGAAAAGTGAATCCAACAACAAAACATACAAGTCATTTTTAGTACACAAATTACAACCAGATTTAGTAGTTCAAAGTTTAACGCTAGACAAATCACAAGTGATCCCCGGCAACTCCATCTCCATTGACTGCAATGTAAAGAACATTGGAAATTCAGGAGCAGGAAGTAGTTATTTGAAATATTATTGGTCAACCAATACCGTCCTAGATGCCAACGATATTTTGATTGGAGATGACTATGTGAGCTCATTAAGTGCAGGAGCCCTTAGTAGTGAATCAATCAACTTTACAGTGCCGAGTAATACAACAGCTGGCACCTACTATGTTTTATGCATTGCAGATGCCAATTCAAGTGTCACGGAAAAGAATGAAAACAACAACAAGACAACTAGAAGCATTCAAGTTTACATACCTACTCCTGACCTACGGATCACTTCACAAAAGCTCAACAATAGCTCTTCTACCATCTACGCCAAACCAGGCGAACAAGTTACTGTAGAATCAATCGTTAGGAACTACGGAAATGGTCCGGCAGGATCTTGTAAAATCTCATATTACTTATCTACAAATAACTCTTACAGCTCAAACGACATCTTTTTAAAAGATGAGAATGTAGGAACTCTACAACCCAGTAGCAATCAAACCATAACATCTACCCTTACCATTCCTAGTAACACAACAGCTGGAGGAAGATACATCATTGGATATGTAGATTCGGACTTTGATGTAGCTGAGTCATATGAATCAAACAACACCAGATCCACTTATTTCATAGTTTACATTCCTGAACCAGATTATGTAATGACAGCCATGACGCTAGACCAAAGCACATATATTCCCGGAGACAATATGTCAATTGAATGCAAGGTGAAAAATCAGGGTAATAAATCTGGAGGAAGCTCAACAGTAAAATACTATTTCTCTAATAACTCCATCTTAGATGCTTCGGATACTTACATTGAATCTGATAATGTGAGTGGCTTAGCAGCTGGAGATATCAGTCCATCTGAAACAATCAATTTCACTCTCCCAAGCAACACTACAGCCGGAACAAAATACATCATTTTTGAAGCTGATGCTAATAATGATGTATCGGAAAAAAATGAGAGTAACAATATTGGCAAAAAGTCATTTCAAGTTACGATTCCTAAACCTGATTTGAGAGTAATCTCCCCTACCATCACACCCTTATCTGTTGAAGCAGGAGACAATCTTAACATTAGTGCCACAGTGAAAAATTTCGGAAACCTAGGTTCTTCATCCACAAAACTCAAGTACTATCTCTCTTATAACAGCAGCTGGAGCTCTAACGATATTTACTTAGGTGAGTCTAGTGTCTCAGGGCTCTCAGTAGGATCAGATCAGACCATAAATGCTACTGTCACGGTACCTCAAACCACATCTCTAGGTACTCAATATATCATCTTCTATGTTGATAAAGATGATAATATTGATGAGCTTTCTGAGTCAAACAACTGGGCCTCAAAACATTTCTATGTTGTACTTGTAGATCCAGATTTAATCGCTACCAAATTGACTATAGACACCAATACTACCACTTTAGCCACCGGCACACCATTGAAAATCACATGCGATGTTAAGAATATAGGAAACGAAGACGCGCCATCAAGTCGATTGAGATACTATTGGTCGACTAACACAATTGTAGATGCAAATGACATTCAAATTGGTAGTGATTATATTTCTAGTTTAGATATTGATTCTTCTGAAACTGAAAGCGTAAATTTCACCATTCCAACAAACAATGCCGCTGGAACACATTACATAATTGGTCTGGCGGATGCAGATTCCACAGTGACAGAGAAAAATGAATCAAATAATCGTACCTACAAGAAAATCACGGTTTACATTCCAACTCCGGACTTGAAAATCATCAAACAAATCCCAAGCCCCACAACTGTTAGCCCTGGAGATCAAGTTTCGATGGAGTCGATCGTTTACAACTCTGGAACCGGTGCTTCAAACAGCAGCACAGATGTCTCTTACTATTTCTCAACAAACTCTACTTTGAGCTCAAACGACATATATCTTGGAAAAGGAACTGTATCCTCTTTGGCAAGATGGGGACGCGACACCGTTGTCAAAAGCATTACCATTCCGAACTCAGCTACAACTGGAAACTACTATATAATTGCTTATGTTGACTCAACGCTAAACATCAACGAGCTTTATGAAACAAACAATCATAGAGCAACCCCAATAGCGATAAACATTCCAAGACCAGATTATAGAGTGATTAATACACTATTGAGCGAGAGTTATGTAATTCCGGGTGACACAATTAACATCTCCTGCAAAGTCAGAAATTATGGTGATAAAGATGGAGGGAGCAGTACATTAAAATACTATCTGTCTGACAACTCTAGCTTAGATGTAACCACTGACACATATATTGGATCAGATTTTGTAAAAGCCCTTGACATTGATTCTTCAAGTTACGAAGAGATCGACTTCATTGTGCCAAATGGATTAAGCGCTGGTAAAAAATGGATCTTTTATGTTTGTGATGCCAACGAAGATGTAACTGAACGTTACGAAAACAACAATAGGTC
>JALEGO010000072.1 GCA_022763165.1 Flavobacteriales bacterium | reverse complement strand
TGATGTTCGTTCTTTTGAAATATTTCTAAAGCTTCGCGCAGAAAGTTTTTTGCAGTTTCCTTCTGGCCCTCTAAAAAGAAAATTTCTCCTAAAGCTCTCAAAATACGAGCAGTTTCAATATGATTTTTGCCATAAATCTTCTCACAGTTATACAAGCATCCTTGAAGCTCAATCTTTGCCTTTTCATAATTGCCTAGGTTTTTATAAGTGTTTCCTAAATATAAAGAAGCCAGTAAAGTTCTTTGATGCTCTTCTTTAAAGTGGATTTTAAGGATTTTAAGACTCTCATTAAGAAGGGCTAACGCTACCTCACAATCCCCAAGCTCCATATGAATTTTTGCAAGGTACGTGGAAGCTTGGGAAATCTCATCAAATTTCTCCGGGAAATGTTCCTTATAAATTAAAAGGCTTTTTTCCAATAAATTCTTTGCTTTTTTACGATCTCCTAGATGTCCGTAAACATCCCCCAGGTCCATTAAACTATGAGCTATTTTGCTATCATTTTCAGGGAAATGATCTTTAAAAACAATAAGAGCTTGTTCAAAGAGATCTTTGGCTTTTTCATAGTTCCCTAACTTCCTATAAATATCTCCTAATAGAGATAAAACCCAGCCAACTTTAGCATGATTTTCGGAGAAATGTTGTCTATAAATCATCAAACTACGCTCAATAAGATCTTTTGCCTGTTTATAATCTCCAATCTCTCTATGAACATTCCCCAAGTGTGCCAAAGTCCAAGCAATCCTAGGGTGATTTTCAGGGAAATGGTTTTTGTAAATTGTGAGGCTCTCATTAAATAAATCTTTAGCTTTTTTGTATTGTGAGAGACTCCTATAAATGTTAGCTAGAGTTGCTAAGGTTCGAGCAATCGCTGGATGGTTTGTATTAGAATGTTGTCTATAAATGATGAGACTTTCTTCTAATAGGCGTTTAGCTTTCTCATAATTTCCTAACCTTCTATAGACATTTCCTAAATTTACCATAGCTTGAGCCATACCCATATAATCTTTATCGGGATTTTCTTCATAAATAGCGAGGCTTTTTTCAAGTAGATCTTTGGCTTTTTCATAGTCACCAAATTCTCTATAAACATCTCCTAAATAAACTAAAATATGAGCGAGTCGACCATGATTCCTAATATGATTTTTATCAAGCCCCTGAAGACTTACTTCTATTATTTTTCGTGATTTTTTATAATTTCCTAAATAAAAATAGATGTACCCTAGTTCTCCACCAAGGGATCTCTTGATTGCATCAGTCAGCAAATCTTGATGGCTTATAAGTTTTTCACAATGACTAAGGAGCAATTTTAATTTTAAGAAATCTTCTTTATCTATTGCTTCCGCGACATGAACTTCTAAAGTATTAAAAATCTCCTGGAGCGAGTGACTGTTTCTATCTAAATTCAATGCTTGTATAAGATACCTTAAACATATTTCTTGGGTACTAGGGTGAATTGAGAAAGTTAAAAAAGGCGAGGAAGAAGCTGGAGATTCATTTGTAACAAATGAATATTTTTTTAAGTTATAAATGAAGTCCTCTACAACGACATCACCTTTATAAATATTTAGTAAGTCCCTTGGGATGTTCTGATTATCTAACAAACTAACAAGTAATAAGAGATCCCCAAAATCTTTATGGGTATCTATAAGATCTTTTAGTGATAATGTAATGATTCTATAACGTGTTTTCGCATAATCTGTTGCTTCTCTTAGAACATTTTCCTGTACACTTGCAAAATCCTTATTATGTTCTTTTAAATGCTCTAAATATTTTTCGTAAGGCACATTTGTTGCTTTTAAATAATAAGCCGCAATGGACACATCAAGTGGAAAAGGAGGAATATCATTTAAAAATTTCTTTGCTTGTTCAATTTGAGTAGAAGTAAGCTTGCTGGATTTTCCATTAACCATAATTTTAGCAAAGAGGGTTAATTTCTCCTCAGGAGAGAGCTCACCAATTTGAATGATTTCGTTAATATGGTTGTTATGCCCAATATTATCGTCCCTTGTGATAAGAACAACCTTGCCCCTTCCCCATGTACTGGGATTATGAGGAAAGTGATTTTGGATGGCTTCAAATTTTGCTACATTGTCATAAATTAATATCCAACTTGGAACATGTTTTAATTTATTTCTTACAAATGAGACGATCTTTTTTTCTCTTTCTTCAGTGTTTGTTATATCTCGAAAACTCTTCAGTTTTTCTTTCTCTTCTTCTGTTTTTGATAATGCCTCAGCAAGCTCTTTAAAAGAATCATTGAGATCCTCCCTTGAGTCCGCATCAAGCTCCCAAACCACGTCCGCATTTTGTTGGCGAGCATACTGTCGAGCCAATGTCGTTTTGCCAGCTCCTCCTATTCCTACGAGAGCAATTGTTTGAATATCCTGAGGGACTTTTAAGCTTTTATCAATTCTTTCCATCAGTTGAGGTCTATCCAGAAGAACGGTCTGCGTAGGAATACTCAAATTAGCTATGACAGCTATACTATTATCTAATTTTTTATGTTGTGTTAGCTTTCCTTCTTTATTTCCGATAACGGCTAAAGTCCAAATGCAAAAAAGCCCTACGCTAAACACACTGCCTATAAAAAAAGATTTCTTTCTTGCCTTGATAAAATCAAAAAAATTAAGAATATATCCGTTTAAGTAAGAAACTTGAGATGTACTTAATTGGGCTTTATCTGCTTTAAGTAACGGCTCATGAATTATTTCATTCGCACCACAAATAGACTCGCAATGACTTTTAAATTCCAAGATGATTTGATCTAATACTATATTCGGTAAAAATCTTTTTAAGATCATAAAGACAAAATCATAGTAAGTCTTTTGTTCCAAGCTCTGAACATCTCCTATGTTGTTAGAATCTTGGGGACAGTCATTATGAATGCTGTTGTTTGAAAATAGGGCAACGATGCTATTGGAAGTTTCCTTAAGCTTTTGAATAAAGGAAACAACCTCTCCTTTTTTATTCACTACCTCCTGCTCAATCATTTCTCTCGGAACAGCATAAATGATAAATTTGCTTTTTCTAGATTCTCCATCATTAATAGGAGCTCTAAAAAACAAGTGGCTTCTTCTCATTTCACTGGATGTTTTAATGCCAGCGAGCTTTAAATGTTTCTCTAAATCATAAAAATACTCTCGATCATCCCAATATATTATCACACAAGAAAGCGGATCATCCCCAAGTTCAATAGCAATTTTAGATAATTCTTCTTCAAAAGAGGCGTTAGTAAGTAAATTTATATAATGTTCTTTAAATGAAGGAAGCTTCTTAGATTTTTCAACAAATTCTATAATGCCATCGCGCGAATTACATTCTACCTTCATCATAATATTGCGCATGTGGGCTTCAATTGTTTTGGGAGCAATAGATAAGCAAGTAGCTATAGTTTTGGCTGATTTTCCACTCAAGAGATAAGCAATAATATCTACTTCTCTGCGGGTAAATTTGATCCCATTCACACTTTCTAAGTGTGAGGCACAAGTGCCCTGAGGCAAGATATTAAATATCATAAAAGCATAAGCCCTGCGTTAATGACTAATAATTATTAATTTTACCTTCTTAGATTTTTTTCTTTATTATTATGCGGCTTGTATAGAAGGTTCAAGCTATTTTTTAAACCAGGCCTCTAAGGGATTTTCCCTTAGACCGCTATTAGGTGTATTTCCACGATAGGATAAGAGAAATTTTTAAAATATTTTGTTTCTAGTCTAATCGTGGTGTTTAGGTGGTGATGGTAGCATTGTAAAGATAAAAGCTCCTGTAATTCTCTGTTCTTACAGGGGCTACTTACAACTTCGCAAAGCATTTAAGCCAGAAGAATAGGCAGCTAGAGGATTATGTTTAGGATCATTGAACCAAAGGATTATACTTATTATAGAGCTCGGATTGATCTTTTTATTGGACTCATGAAGCTAAAGCAGGATCTTCCTCTATCCCATGAAGAGCACGCTTACTCTACATTTATTATAAATGAAGGAGAAAATGGTATTATTTATGGAGGAGCCATCCTTTTCAAGCAGCCCATAAACACTCTCCCAACTCAGTTAAGAACTTTTCTATCAGCCTGTGTTCTTAATAAGAAAGACGTTTGGGTCTGTACCCTTGCTTTATGCTTTGAAAACATAAATGACTCTTCTGTTAACAAAGACAAGTTTAACTTTTCTCAAGCTTTTTACAATGGCCTTCTACAAAAGCTTAATGAATTTGGAAAGAAAAAAAGCATAAATTTCCTCTGCCTTACATTAAATCCTTTTGAATGCCTGAGAATAAAAGATAAAAAAGTATGGTCATGTATCGTGGAAGTTGGTTCTAAAAAAAATTTGAATAGCTTATTTTACGGAATCCTTCCTTTACCTTACCAAAAACATAAAATAACTACAGAAACACAAAAAAGCAAAACGTTATTGAATGCTTATATCAAACCCCTTCAGACTCTTTTCAATAAGTCTCGCCGTTCGCTCACCTGACTCAATAGCGCTTTCGAGCGTACCCAAAACGGGCAGAATTGTTGTATGTTCTCCTGCAAAGAAAATCTGGTCTTTTACGGGTCTGAAAATGTTTCGAACCTCTTCTCCTCTTACGGTAATGATCTCATTTAATAAGGCTGATTTTCCTAGGCCTCGATTAGAATAGGACCCTTTTGCATAGGGATCTTTTATCCAACTTTTAAAGACAGCCCCCTCATAGGAAGAAAGTTGGGCATCATTCCCTTCTTCCATCTTGTTCACATTAATTTGGATGTCCCCTTCTTCTTTTATAAGAAAGGGAATCTCCTGATCAAATAAAAACTTGGCCCTCTTTAGGTCCAGAATTCCCTGTTTTCCTCCCATATAAAAAGTCACAATAGAATCATCTTCATTCAACCAACTCACACAATGAGGCAAAACCATAAACTCGTAT
>JALEGO010000697.1 GCA_022763165.1 Flavobacteriales bacterium | reverse complement strand
GGCCATGGCTGGGTAAATTTTATATTTTTTTATAACCATGGGGTTTAACGTTCCAATGTTACCCGCAAAATTGTTGACTGAAAAAATAGCTGCGCTGACCGTCACGCTTATTTTCAGCGACTCTGAAAAGACCAAGCAATAACCTAATATCAAGACCGAGCACACCAATCCATTGACTAAAGCAACACTTAGTTCTTTCCAAATCTTTTGCAAAACGCTATCAAGACCAAGTGTATTATTAGCAAGACCTTGCACAATAATTGAAGAGGATTGCACTCCCACATTTCCTCCCATCGCAGCAATAAGGGGTATGAAAAAAGCCATTTCAGGATAAAGCTGTATTTGCCCTTCGTAAATGCCAATTACCTTAGCACCGCAAATTCCTCCCAGAAGGCCAACTAGAAGCCAAGGCAACCTGGCTCTCGACAAAGTGTATACTGAATCTGTTGAATCAACAACCTCAGTATGACCAGATGCCATCTGATAATCCTTATCAGCTTCCTCTTGAATAACATCTAAAGCATCATCAATCGTAATCCTTCCAAGCAAGCGATCAATTTCATCTACAATCGGCAAGACTACTAAATCGTATTTTTTCATGATGCTCGTAACATCTTCTAGTGGAGTTTTCGCTCTTACAGAAACAACATCTCTTTTGACAATTTTACTTACGACTGTTTTATCCGGAGTCAACAATAACCTTTTCAAAGAGAGCCAGCCAATAAGTTTGTCATGATCATCCACAACATATACAGTGTAAACGTAATCTACATTCTTGGCCTGCTTCCGCATTTCACGTGTACATTGCGTCACTGTCCAAGTTTCTTTTACCTTAATCAGCTCTTTAGCCATCAAAGCTCCAGCAGTTCCCTCAGGATAATTGAGTAGATCAACAATGTCACTTGCCTGTTCAACGTCATCTATTCTGGAGATGACATCTTCTTGGATATCATCTGGAAGTTCAGCAATGACATCAGCTGCATCATCCGAATCCATCTCCTTGGCAGAATCGGCAATTTCTTGAGAACTGAGTTCCTTAAGAAATTTCTCCCTAACATCTTCATCAAGTTCAACAAGAACTGCAGCGCCAATTTCAGATTTCAAGCACGAATAGACAAACTTGGCTTCGTCCATATTAATCTCATGCAGCACATCGGCAATATCCGCAGGGTGAAGTTTCTCAACTTCCTTTTTGATTAACTTCGAATTCTGCTCCTCAACAGCAGCCCTAACTAGACCTACAAACTCCTTATTTAACTCGAATTGTGACACGACCTAAAATCTTTTGCAAAGGTAGTCTTTATTTGAGGAAATCTAAATTCCTGGTAAAACCACGTACAAGTCAGTTTATAGCAATAGTGGACTGCCAACTGGTCTCTTTGATAAACTTTCTACACCAGTCAGCACCATGTTTGCAGTTCTTTTGTTCAAAAAACTTCGATAGAAGAAAGCGAAACAAGTCTTAAGCTCGCAACGAAGCCATTAAGCCTCAAGTTTTGGTTTTTTCAATTGGAGATCGTCTATGAGCGAGATACTTTTTAATACTTCAACCCAAGTTTACCATAAATAAAGTGTAACAACCATGCAGGACCAATCAGAAGAAACTGCAAATCCTCCAAAAAACTTGGCTTTTCACCTTCAATCTTGTGGCCAATAAATTGAAAAACCCAAGCCACAACAAAGACGGAAGCAGATAATAAGCTCACAAACAGTGAATTTTGATCACTATTTACATAAATGCTATTAACACTCCAAATTAGCGTTCCTCCAATCACCGCAAATCCCAAAAACATCATGAAAGATAATCGTATATAGTATAGGAGTACCAAAGCTAAGAAAATCGTTGCCCAGTTCATGAAAAGGCTTTTATCAGCGGGAAAAGGAATCACAAACAACAAACCCAACAAACTAAACATAATTGCTGGGATACAGATCCAATGAATTGCTTTATTAATTTTATTTTGATGGCTTTTACCATAACTTGTCAGTAGATTTTTTAACTCAGGCATTTTATTTTTTTGTAAAATAAGTCATGAGCTTTTAGTTTCTTGTTGATAAATATCAATAAATACAATGGCGCTTAATGCTGAACACATTAAATTGATTGAAAGCCAGTTAAGATTAACATGCCCGAATGTTTTCTTTTCTAAGGACTTAATTCAGAACTTCTCAAATAGTTTTGAGGTTACCCGTTTAAAAAAAGGAGATTTACTAGCGGAAGAAGGTGTCATTTGTAAGCACTTTTATTTGCTATTTGAGGGGTGCGTACGATTCTATCACTACAGAAATGGCCAGGAAGTCTCGACAAGTTTCTTTCAAGAAGAAGAAATCTTCACAGGCATCAGTTTTATTACTCAAAAGGGAAGTGATGAGTATTGTGAAGCGCTAGAAGATCTTACAATTGCCCGAATGCACATTGATAAACTAGAGCGTTTGTATCAATCCCATCTTGAATTGAACGTTTTCGGAAGAAAAATGGCGGAGCGTTTTTTGATTTGGTTTGATCATAGGATGCACGTGTTTCTATCTATGTCCGCTAAAGATCGCTACAAGGAGTTTATGGAAAGTAATCTATCCTCTTTATTCAATAGAATACCGCATAAGTATATTGCTTCTTACCTTGGTGTTACCAAAGAAACATTGAGTAGAATAAGAGCCGATAATTATTGAGATTCTTTCATTTTTGCCCAATATGTCGTTTCCGGTATACTCAGGCCCATTTTACTTTCGGGCATTGATTTGCTCAAAATATTTGGTCTCAACTTGTTTGATAAAACAGCCACTTCGTAGATCTCATCTACTGACATTTGGTACTCCATTTTACCTACAAGGCTTCCTGAAGGCAAATGCACTAAAAAGATTCCACAAGTATTATGTTCTTCAGGTATTTGCAAATGGGCAAAACTAGATGAGTTTTTCCGCAACTTGGATCTACCTATAAACACATAGTCACCATAAACGCCCATACCACGCAAAAAACCGCCCAACTTGACTACTTCCTCAGCCTTTCCAGTAGATAGATCAACATTTACAAGCCTTCCTTTGGCTGACTCCAACAAATACAGTTTTCCATCAATCAACCGAGGGGAATGTGGCATAGAAAGATCTGATGCAATAATCTCATTGGTCTCTATATCCATTAAAATGCCATTCTGCGTGACATTTTCTCGCCAACTTCGGGGTGTATCTCCTTGATTGAATGCTGTCACATACTTTGGAAAACCATTAACCATGACCATTCCATTGAGATGACAACGATCTTCCGAACTCAATTTGCTCACAAAGCTTGGTTTCCAATAAGGTTTAAAATTATATTGAGAATCAAAAGAAACAAGACATGAGAACAAGGTGTTCACTCCAAATAATTCTTGGTTTAGACCAAAGGACAAGTCATGCACATCAAGATTATTGGTATGATACGTAACTCTTGGCATGTAAAGACTGTCATACTTCTTAGGCGATCGTGGATAAAATTCGGCCAGATCTTCTGAGTTTGTGAATACGACCACCTCATCTTTGCAAGCAAGCGCCAATTGATCAGTTTCTTCAGAAATCGCAATTCCCATTGGCTTTTCAAATGTCCTTGGCAATTGCACCAATGAATACTCGTCTTTTGGTGAAATAAATACAATTTTACCAGCTTGATATGTAGAAATAGCGATGCTACATCCCAATTTCATTAAAATCTCTGGAATTTGTGGTGAATATGCGCAGGAGAATGGTGCTAATTTCTGTCTTTGGGCGTCCATATCACTTCTTGATAAATGAGCCTGTTCTATGCGAATCATTCAGATCAATTCCTTCAAGCTTATAAACACCGGGCGATAGCTTCGAAACATCAAACTCCTTTGATGTAACGTTGGAACTTTCCTTGTAAACTAGCTGCCCAAGAATATCTCTGACATAAAACTCTTTGAGACCTTCGGAGAATTGAACTCTTTCACTGGATGGACTTGGAAAAATTCTAAGTCCGATCTCATTTGAGTTTGGTTTGTCATCAATTGTTGCAGGTGGAGATATGTTTTCAAAAAAGTACAAATCATAAGTTTCACAAGAATCTTGATCATAGTAAGCGGTCATAAACAAATCTTGGTCACCATCCCCATCAATATCAGCGAATTCGATATTTGAAATATAACTCTGAATAGACGCTGGATTGATGCCAAATGGATTCATAACCGGGGCTCCAAAAGCAGGATTTGATGCACTTCCAATATTCTCAAAGTAGCGAATAGCGCCATAATATTCAGCTACAAAAACGTCAAAATCACCGTCAGAATCAATATCCACTGTTGTTGGCATTGCAAAAGCACTGGCAGAATCCAGTCCAAATGGATTTTTCTGGGCCAAACCAAAGTTTGGACTTGATGCTGTACCTGTATTTTCGTAGTATTCCAGGACACCATAATATGCACCTACTATAAGATCAAAATCACCATCATTGTCCAAATCGACAACTGTGGGATAAACAGAATAATAACCCGAATCGATACCAAAAGGGATATCCAAAGGTTGTCCAAAATTTGCGTTTGAGGTGGTGCCCAAGTTTTCCCTATATGTCAATCCAGTGAAATCATTATTATTGGTATAATCATATGATCCACTGATGATATCTAAATCACCATCATTATCAAAATCAGCTAAATCACTTTTATAGCTGAAGGGTCTTGGTATTAATCCAAACGGATTGGTTTTTGTGGTGTCAAATATGGGGTTTTGAGTGGTCCCAATATTTTCTGTGTAAAGCGCTTTTGGAAACTCATAAAAATCTAAACTAAACAAATCTAAATCTCCATCATTGTCTAAATCCACAAAATTCATATCCCATGACTTCAAGAACTTTGTGGTATCTCCTAACCCAAATGGATTCACTGTAACGGGTGCAAAGTTTTGACCTCTTGAAATGGCAACACTAAAAAGATAGAGACTTCCGCCCAATGCACATTTGAGCGTTGTGGTATTCAAACGCCATCTAAGAAGATTCAAATCTCTCTTTAAGGATCTTAGAAACTTATTCTTATAAACATTGGAAAACTGTTTCCATTGGCCTGTTTTGATGTACTCTAGATATTGTTTGAGCCTATATTTGACGCTCCGGACAAGTCTGTTGTATTTCATGTTTTCAGTTTAATTTCGGAAATTAACGAAATATAATTAGAAGAATTGTATCGCATCTGAATAATTCCATATTCGTATGCAACTGGTTGGAATTAATGTTCAAAACTTACCTCCATACCCTAAATCAATCAATTGAAGGTGGCCATAAATTGATTTTTGATTCCATCAATACGAGCTTTAGGAAATATTTCTCTGATGGTTTTCTTTTGTTGACCTATAATATTGACATTTAGATTACTCTTCAATTTATCCTGTTCCACCAAACCACTATTAGTCGCCATATATCCCTTGACACATTCTACTTGTTCAGAGTTTTGATCAATAACATAGAGAACACCCAATTCATAACCCGAATCAAAACTACCATACTCCTCTCCTAAGATTGTATCTGTTTTGAAATAATTCATCATTGGATCTGAATGACCCAATACCTTTGAAACAACAACATATCTATTATTCTTAATTAGCTTGTAAAGATCATTAATTACTCTCCAATCAACTTCTTTATCCTCTTTGTTAAAAGCGCTATTTTCATATCTGGTATGTTCAGTCCATTCAGCAGCTTGTTCAAGTTGATCATTGTATATAAACCCGATACTTTTTTCGTTTGAAACTTCAATAGTACAAAGGCTTTCCGCTGATATTTCAAGGACATTATTATCATGTTTCACTAGTATTTCTTGGAAAATTCGGGCTGTATTAAACACCTTCTTCAAGCGTTCGTCAAGATTCGCAGGGCGATAATTTACAGTATTATTATGTACATGAATAAAAAAATTATTTTCTGATAAATTGACCTTCATAATATCGTAAACGAATAATGTATCATTTCGAAAAAAGCCTCTTGATATCCTTTCTTCACTTTTGAAATAATCTAGGTCTTCATTAAAAGGCTTATCGAATACGCTGTTATAGGTTTGAAAACCTTGATTTATAAACTTTTTGATAATCAATTCATCTAATGCTTTTAAATCTTTGGCTGAACTGATTCCTGCAACGCTCAATTTTAATCCATTAGGATTATTCTCACACACCCTACTGAACTCC
>JALEGO010000696.1 GCA_022763165.1 Flavobacteriales bacterium | reverse complement strand
AGCTCCGCATGGCAGCCCAGGCCCAACTTGCGACTGTGTGAGTTTTGATAGCTTTGGTCATTCTGGTTTTACAGGAACTTTAGCTTGGGCTGACCCTGATGAAAAAGTGGTTTACATATTTTTGTCAAACAGAGTGTATCCTGATGCTAAAAATAAAAAGCTGGTTTCTCTCGGAATTAGAACAAGAATAATGCGTGTAATTTATGATGCTATAAGAAGATCTAGAGGCATCAACATTGCATTAGATGAAAGTCAGAATTAATATCATATTCATACATGAGAATAGGAATAGTTTGCTATCCAACCTATGGCGGTTCAGGTGTTGTTGCAACAGAGTTGGGGAAATCACTATCGGAAAAGGGACATGAAGTACACTTTGTGTCTTATGAACAGCCCGTTCGTTTAGATCTTTTCAAGGAGAATATATTTTATCATGAGGTAGCGGTATTGGACTATCCTCTTTTCAAGTACCAGCCTTATGAGCTGATTTTAACAAACAAACTCATTGATGTAGCTAAGTTCGAAAAACTAGATGTGTTGCACGTACATTATGCAATACCACATGCATCTGCAGCATATATGGCTAAGAAGATTCTATCTGAAAGTAATATAAGTCTGCCGTTTATTACTACCCTGCACGGTACAGATATCACTTTAGTAGGGAAGGATCCCTCATTTGAACCTGTAATTACTTTTGCAATAAACCATTCGGATATCGTTACCGCAGTATCTGAAAGCTTGAAAAATGATACTCTTGAGGCGTTTGAGATTACTAGGCCGATAGAGGTAATTCCAAACTTTATTGATGTAGATGCTTATCAGTTAAACCCTAATAAACACCTAAGAAATAGGTATGCTCCAAATGGCGAGAAAATCCTGATTCACATTTCAAATTTTAGAAAGGTGAAAAGGACTGAAGATGTGATCAAAGTGTTTAAAAAGGTAAGAGACAGATTAAACGTAAAGTTGATAATGGTTGGTGATGGTCCTGAAAGAAATCGACTGGAACAATTATGCAGGCAAATGGGTACTTGTTCAGATATTCATTTTGTTGGCAAAGTGAAATCTGTAAAGGAGTTACTAAACATTTCTGATTTATTCATACTGACTTCAACAAAAGAGAGTTTTGGTTTGGCAATGCTAGAAGGCATGGCAGCTGGTGTTCCTGCCGTTTCCACAAATACCGGAGGAATTCCGGAAGTAAATATTCATGGAGAGTCAGGTCTGTTATGTGAAGTTGGCGATATCGAGCAAATGGCAAGTAATAGTATTGATATTTTAACGGATGAAAATGCATTAAATCAATACAAAGTACGAGCGAAGAAAAGAGCGGAACACTTTCATATTGAGGTAGTTTTGGATAAATATGTAGAATTGTACGAAAGAGTTTTGAAATAATATTATCTTGGCACCGTTATTGTTTGAATAAAATAAACGAATCAGATGAGATCTTTAGCTTGGACTATATCAATTGCTTGCTTCTTCACATTGTTTTTCTTCACAGCTTGCTCAAAGTGTTATACTTGTAAAAGCGAACGTACTTACGAAAGTGGAGGTGTGACAATTACTGATACTTTGGAAGAAGATGGAATTTGCACAGCAGACCCTAAAGAAATTGACGATAGGGAAGCTGCGGGAGCGGATTGCACAGCGGAATAAATACTTTATCCTCCTATTCTTTTCGTCTTATAGCCTTCTTTTTCGAGAATGTCAGTGACCTTTGGACGAATATCACCTTGGATTATGATTTCTCCATTTTTTACTGTCCCTCCAACACCACATTTAGATTTGATTAATTTACAAAGGTCCTTAAGATCTTCAGTATCGCCTACAAATCCTTTAACAACTATTGCAACTTTGCCTCCGCGTCCCTTTTTCTCAAGATGAATCTCCAATAATTGGTCTTCAGGAGCCAGAGATTCTTCACTTTGATCATCATCAAAGGAAAACTGATCATTTGTGGAATAGACATATCCATCTCTATTTTTATCCTTTCCCATGAGTTAATTGTTAATGCTTGAAACTAGTTTTTCCTTGAATTTCTCTATATAGCTCTTGTTCATTGAGTATTCAATGCCAGGAACAACAATATTTAGTGATTTCGGGTCAACTCTAATATGCATTTCATTGCCCAGCTTGACCGGTTCACCATCTAAATGGCAAAAATCAAACTCCTGCTTGACCTTTATATCTTTGCCCTGAATAACCTCCAAATATCTGGATTTGTCAATTGAATTCGTAAACATTCTTGTAGCGATTCCCGGTGCTTGATGACTAGGAAATTCTTTCATAACGCAAACGTCAATCAATCCGTCTACAATACTTGCATTTGGTGATATTACAGCGTTGTTACCAAATTGAGAGGAATTTGCAAATGACATTAGAAATGCTGTTTTAAAGTATTTTTTACCATCTATCTCTAATTCAACCTCTACAGGCTTGTATTTTGCCCATTCACTCAGTGAGATTTTAATGTATGATTGTAATCCCCTTTTACCGAACTCGGCAAATTTCCATGCAATTAAGGCGTCAAAACCAATTCCCGCAACACCAAAGAATCGATCCTCGTTGATGAGTACCGTATCTATTTTCATCGTCTTGGCATTTTTTAGAACCTCGATTGCATTTTTCAGTTTCATGGGTATTCCCATGTTTCTTGCTAAACCATTCCCAGATCCTCTAGGAAGTATAGCCATGGCAGTTGTGGTACCTACAAGTCCTTTCGCCACCTCATGCATTGTGCCATCACCGCCTACTGCCGCTACAATATCAACACCAGCTTTGGCTGCTTCAGCACTCAATTCAGTTGCATGATTTCTCGCTTTAGTAAAGGCTAGTTCATATTCGAATTCATCACCTTTGAGCATTTCTTGTGCAGCAACGACAACACTTTGGTGTTTTCCAGTTCCAGAAATTGGATTTATTATGATGAGAATCTTTCTTTTAGTCATTGAGGCCGATAAGAGCGTTGTGAATTAGGCAGTAATTGTATTGTTGAATCAATGATTTAGACAAATTTAATACTTTTTCAAGCTTTTCGCCATTAAACTGATTTGAATCTACCTGAATAGGGTTTTCCATATTTGGATCAGAATCGACATGATAAACCCCTAAAACTTTAGAACCATCAAACCTTATTACAAACTCATCATAAAATATTTGATAACAGTTGTTTATGTAATGAATAGAGAACTTAGGATTATTTTCATTTTCTTTCGAACCAAAACTCTTGATTTTGCCAGAGTAACCAATTAGCCTCAATACTTCAGGTAAAATATCTACTTGTGATACGATCTCTTCGTTTTGATAACTAGTGTCTAAAGGTTCTCCGAAAATAAGTAGGGGTATGTGAAATGTACTTTTAATACCTCCAATATCCAGCATAGATGATGGCGCACTGTGATCAGCAGTAATGATAAAGATTGTATTGGGGTACCACTCAGTATTGACGGCTTCTTTAAAGAACTTTTCGAGTGCAAAATCAGTGTAACGAACCGTTTTTTCTATTGGGTATTTCCCCTCCTTAAATTCATTTTTATAGTCAGAAGGAATGGAAAAAGGATGGTGATTCGATAACGAAAACAAAGTGTTCAAAAAGGGTTGTTGATTATCTGATGTCTGCGAAACAGTATATTGAAAAAAGGGCTCATCATAGATTCCCCATTGACCGTCAAAGTGACTATCATCATTGAATTCAGTTTTCCCGTAGTATTTATCATATCCAATAGCTTTACAAAAAGCCTCGAACCCCATAGTCCCGTTAAAACCACCATGATAAAAATTGCTTTGATAGCCTAAACCATTTAAAATGGAGGGAAGACTTTGAATTCTGTTGTTAGAGTAAATACTGGAGATAAAAGGATCATTCATAAGAGAAGGAAGGCCAGCAACTATTGCCGGGATTCCTTCAATAGATTTTTTGCCATTTGCATAACAATTGGTATGGTTAATGCCCAACGTTTGAAGAGAATCGAAAAAGGGAGTTAGACTTTTCTCCGTTTTTGATAGCCCCGTAAATTGAGGAGAAAAGCTCTCTAAAATAATAATGAAAATATTATGTCTTTTGAGTGAGTCACCCCTAAATGTTTTTATAAGTTCAAAAGGCTGTTCTTCTTCAAAATAGGACAACTCTTTAAGTTGCTCATCTCCATAAGTCTTCATGATAGAAAACGGTGTATTCAATATCAATGGTGCAAGTAATGGACTATTAGAACTTGAATGAATAATATCTAGAGGCTTATGTTGTAAGCCTCCTCGCGCCAGTATTGCGTTTATGGATAAAATAGGCAGTATTAAAAGAAACTGAATGGATATCCACTTCAATAACTGTTTGGGTCGGCTGGTCTTAACTTTACTCCACTTTGAGTAAAAGATTTGGCTTAATATACTCATTAAAAGTGCGATCAGAGGAAGATACCAATAGTCCAATAGCATTTTTGGTACTTGCAATTTAAAGTCATTTCCAGTACCTATGAATTGAAGGATATCAGCGGTTGTTCTTTTAGCTGTGAACTT
>JALEGO010000071.1 GCA_022763165.1 Flavobacteriales bacterium | reverse complement strand
GGTATCCTTCTTCCACGCTACAGACTACCAACAGAAGCCGAATGGGAATATGCGGCTTACGGTTTGATAGGAAATGCATTAGGAGAAAGAATCATCGAAAGGCGACTTTGGCCATGGAATGGTCACGCTTTAAGAAATCCAGAAGAGAAGTTCATTGGTATGATGCTTGCCAACTACAAAAGAGGGCGAGGAGATAATATGGGTATTGCTGGTAAGCTGAATGATAATGCAGATATTACTGCGCCAGTGCATTCTTATTGGCCTAATGATTACGGCTTGTATAACATGGCTGGAAATGTTAGTGAGTGGGTAATGGACGTTTACAGACCACTTTCTCATGAGGATAAGACAGATTTTAGATCCTTTAGAGGAAATGTTTTCGAGAACTGGGTTAAAGATGAGGATGGACTTATCGCTGAAAAAGATAGCCTTGGTAAAATTACTACCAGAAAGGAAACAGAAGAAGAGAACTTTGACAGGAGAAATTACAGAAGATCTGACAATATCAACTTTTTAGATGGAGATTTTGAAAGTAATATTGTAGGTAATTGGAACGATCCTCCCGCTAAAGATGATTTAGAGGAAAAAGCTTTTAGACTTCATAATAAATATCAATATGCGGATAAGGAGGATGAGTCTAACTTCATGTACGATTACACGATTACATCTATGATCAACGATAAAGCAAGGGTGTACAAAGGTGGCTCTTGGAAGGATAGAGCGTACTATATTCAGCCTGGTACGAGAAGATACTTAGATGAAAAGCAGTCTACAGACTATCTTGGATTTAGATGTGTAATGGATCGTGTGGGTAGTCCTTCAGGGTTCTAAACTAATATTATTTAAAAAATATATCTTTAAGCCTTTCATTTGAAAGGCTTTTTTTATGACCCAAATTGCAGGACTTTACGAGAAATTTAAACATGCAAATCGTGTATCTACCGATACAAGAACAATAGAAAAGGGAGATCTTTTTTTTGCTTTAAGTGGAGAGAACTTTAATGGGAACAAGTTTGTCTCTCAAGCACTGGAAAAAGGGGCCTTTTATGCCGTTGCAAATGATCCAAGTTTGAAGCAAGATAATGTTTTGATCGTTGAAGATGTGCTGCAAACACTTCAGGACTTAGCAAATTATCACAGAAACCAGCTAAAAATACCTTTTATAGGCCTTACTGGATCAAATGGGAAGACAACAACCAAAGAACTAATTCATGCTGTCCTGAGTCAAAAATTTAATTGTTGGTCCACACAGGGTAATTTCAACAATCATATTGGCGTACCGCTAACTTTACTTCAGATCAAGGAAGCTCATGAAATCGCAGTCATTGAAATGGGTGCCAACCACATCGGAGAAATAGCCTTATTATCCAGTATTGCGGAACCGGACTTTGGCTTAATTACAAATATAGGTTCCGCTCATTTAGAGGGCTTTGGTAGCAAGGAAGGAATAGTAATTGGCAAAACGGAATTATATAAACATTTAAAAAAGACAGATGCAATTGCCTTCGTCAATGCTGAAGATGATCTTCTTGTAGAAAAGAGTAAGGGAATTAGATCAGTTTACTACGGGAACAGTGAATCAAGTAAGGTGCGCTATGAGCATGAATCGATAGATGAATTTTGTGCCTTAGAGTTGATTATTAATGATCAAAGAAAACGGATATCTACTCAACTTGTTGGAAGTTACAATGTGCCTAACATTTTGGTGGCTGCAACAATAGGGGATCATTTCGGGGTTGAGTTCGATGATATATGCGCGGGATTGGAGAGTTATGTTCCTTCAAACAAAAGATCACAAATGATTCGCACAACAAATGATAATAACGTAGTACTCGATGCTTATAATGCCAATCCCACCAGTATGAAATTGGCCCTAGAGCATTTTCTCAAGAGTTCACCGGCACCGAAATCTGTGATTTTAGGAGACATGCTTGAGTTAGGTACTTACGAGGTCGAAGAACACAAAAAGATTCTTAACATAGTCGATGAAATGCGTCCGGATGGAGCATTTCTAGTTGGCCCGATCTTCGAAAAATTGAAAGCAGAATTTCCAAATTATCAATTTTTTAAGACAACAGATGACTTGATTAGTGCTTTGAAGAATCTCAACCCTAAAGGACAGCATATATTCATCAAAGGCTCGAGAGGTATGAAATTGGAGCGTATTTTGGACGAGCTAAATTTCTAATTTTAGATGACTTGATCTAATCTTTAAGAACTGATCTTGAGATTACGATTTTTTGAACTTCCGAGGTTCCCTCATAAATCTGAGTAATCTTAGCATCTCTCATTAAACGCTCCACATGATACTCCTTCACAAAGCCATATCCGCCATGAACTTGGACAGCTTCAACAGTCGTTTCCATGGCCACTTTTGAAGCATATAGTTTGGCTTTTGCAGAGGCATCTCCATAAGGTAGTCCTTGATCTTTAAGCCATGCTGCCTTTAAACATAACATTCTAGCAGCTTCAATTTCAGTTGCCATATCAGCAAGCTTGAATTGAATAGCTTGATGTTGAGAGATCTTCTTTCCAAATGCTTCCCTTTCCTTGGAATAGTTCAGGGCGAGTTCATATGCTCCGGCAGCAATACCCAATGCTTGGGCAGCGATACCAATACGTCCTCCCTCCAAAGTCTTCATGGCAAATTTAAAACCAAAACCATCTTCTCCAATTCTATTTTCTTTGGGTACCTTCACATCCTGAAACATGAGAGAATGTGTATCTGAAGCTCTGATGCCGAGCTTGTTTTCTTTTGGCCCAATAGTAAAACCTTCCATTCCTTTTTCAACAATAAGAACATTTATTCCTCTATGTCCTTTTGAAGTGTCAGTTTGTGCGATAACCAAATAAGTGCTTGCTGTGCCACCATTCGTGATCCAGTTTTTAGTGCCGTTTAACACGTAGTGATCTCCCATATCGATTGCGGTGGTTCTTTGAGAAGTAGCATCTGATCCTGCCTCAGGTTCTGACAAACAAAATGCACCAATAACCTCACCACTGGCCAAAGGTTTAAGGTATTTTTCCTTTTGCTCTTCGGATCCATATGCTTCTAGACCCCAGCATACTAAAGAATTATTGACACTCATAACAACCGATGTTGAAGCATCTATTTTCGAAAGCTCTTCCATGGCTAAGACATAAGATATAGTGTCCATTCCCCCGCCATTATACTTCGGGTCTACCATCATTCCTAAAAAGCCTAATTCCCCAAGTTGTTTGACCTCTTCAGTCGGAAATTTTTGCAGTTCGTCTCGCTCAATAACTCCTGGTTTAAGTACTGATTGAGTAAAATCCCTTGCGGCTTGTTGTACGGCTTTTTGTTCCTCAGTTAGATCGAATAGCATTTTTTACAATTTTTATGGCGTCCCCTCGATAACTCGGGACGGGCTTTCCACTATATCTCTTGGTTAGATTCTCGAACTTTTTCGAGAGGCCGGTCCTTCACTTCGACTTTGCTAGTGCGAGCGAGGTCAGAACCTACGCCTATTTGCCCAAGAGGATGTCGTTTCAATCCCTGACGCAAGCATTAATGTTAGATTGAACTTAATCGTCCAATTCCTTTGGCGGCAAAAGTATTTATATTAATCTTAATTTGAATAAGATCTCAATGAATTATTGTGACACAAAACTTACATTTGATTTGAAATGAACGAAGCAATTCACAAACGTTGTTTGGGTCTAATGTCGGGCACATCATTGGATGGACTCGACATTATTGATTGCACAATCACTAAAGATAGCGCATATCGTTTTAGTATTCTCAACGCAAAAACCTATGCTTACCCCGAATCATTAAGAGGTAGTCTGAAAAGATCAGATCAAATGTCAGCTCAGGAGCTCATAGCCTTAGATAGATCATTTGGTAATCATATTGCAGAGACAATGCTGCTCTTTTGCAAAGAGTTTGATATTGAGGCCTCTCAAATTGACTTTGCAGCATCCCACGGTCATACAGTTTTTCATCAACCGTCAAATGGTTTTACCCTTCAAATAGGTTCTGGGGCAAATATTGCAGTTCGTTCTGGAATTACAACAATAAGCGACTTTAGATCCTCAGATGTTGCTCTCGGAGGTCAAGGAGCACCATTAGTCCCTATCGGAGATGAATTGTTATTTAATGAATATGATTACTGCTTGAATTTAGGCGGTTTTGCTAATATTTCATCTAAGCAAAGTGAATCAAGAGTTGCTTTTGACATATGTCCATTGAATATTCCTTTGAATTATTTCGCCAACAAAAAGGGTTTGCCCTTTGATGACGGAGGTCAAATTGCTAAAAGTGGTACGATCCATCAAAGTCTGCTTAAGAAATTGGATGGCTTGGAATTTTATAAAATTCATGGAAGTAAGTCCCTGGGTAAAGAATGGCTTGATGAAACCTTTTGGCCTTTGCTGAGCGAATACGCCTTAACTGAAGAAGATTTTATGGCAACGCTCATAGAACATTTTACCAACCAAATCGCGAGGGTAGTTGATGATTCAAATAGCTCAATGCTAATCACAGGTGGGGGAGCATATAATAGATATTTAATTGATAATCTGGATGATAAAACCAGTCTAGAACTTGTGTTGCCGGAGCCTAATATCATTGAATTTAAGGAGGCATTGATATTCGCACTATTGGGCTTCTTGAGACTTGAAAAAAGCGTAAATACCTTAGCTTCAGTGACTGGTGCAAGAGTAGATTCTATAGGAGGTGCAATTTATCATAATTGAGTCTCATATATACTTGATTTCAGCTTGGTATTTTTACATTTGCCTTAACCTAATGATATGAAAGACTTACTCAACAAATTTGAGTCAAAAGAGCCGGAAATTGTTTTCAATTGGAACGACCCATATACCGATGCAGAAGGATGGGTTGTCATTAATTCATTAAGAGGTGGCGCTGCTGGCGGAGGAACTAGAATGAGACGTGGATTGGACCGAAATGAGGTGCAATCATTAGCGAAGACGATGGAAGTGAAGTTCACGGTTTCAGGCCCTCAAATTGGTGGTGCTAAATCCGGAATTAATTTTGATCCAAATCACCCAAAAAAAGATGAAGTACTGCAAAGATGGTTCAATGCAGTAACACCACTTTTGAAAAATTATTATGGAACTGGGGGAGATTTGAATATCGATGAAATTCATGAAGTAATTCCTATTACACAAGGTTTTGGTCTTTGGCATCCCCAAGAGGGAATTGTAAATGGACACTTTACACCTAGTGAAAGTGAAAAAATTCAGAAATTGGGTCAGTTGAGAACTGGTGTTTCCAAGGTGGTAGAAGATGTTCAGTATAATTTTGGATTGAGGAAGAAATATGTAGTGGCTGACATGATTACGGGATATGGCGTTGCCGAATCGGTCGTTCATTATTATGCTTTAAATGGTCAAAGTGTTGAGGGGAAAAAGGTATTAGTACAGGGCTGGGGAAATGTTGCATCTGCGGCAGCCGCCTACTTGGCACAGAAAAAGGCGAAAATTGTCGGTATCGTTGATATAAGCGGAGGAATTATTGACCCTAATGGTCTTTCATCTGAAAAGGTTATTAGCTTATTCGAGAATAAAAAGGGTAATAAGCTTGATGATAATGATCTTCAGCCTTTTGAGCAGGTCAATGAACAAATTTGGGATACAGAAGTAGACGTATTTTTGCCTTGCGCAGCATCTAGATTGGTCAAACAGGAACATGTTGATCGAATGATGAACGCTGGACTAGAAGTCATTGCAAGTGGAGCCAATGTGCCCTTCGCTGATAAAGAAATCTTTTATGGTCCGATAATGGAGTATGTTGATTCCAAAATAGCCGTTATTCCTGATTTTATTGCAAATTGTGGGATGGCAAGGGTGTTTGCTTACTTGATGGGTGAAAACGTAGAGATTTCGGATGCTTCTATTTTCAAAGATGCATCACAGACGATTCTTGGTTCAATGCAAAAGATTACAGGAAACACTCATCCAAAAGAAAGAATGAGCGAGAGAGCTTACGAAATAGCATTAAAGAAACTCCTTTAATTGGAAGACCTCAAAGAAATACTAGCTCGCGAATACTTCAGTAACTCTCTTGGAGACTATTTGCAATTTGTAGTTTTAGTTTTTTTGGGCATCCTATTCAGTAGACTTTTAGCGAGAGGCTTGGAAAGATTGATTTACAAGTTTTTTGAAAAAGGAGGTGTCAGTCTTGAAAAATTTCATGAACTACTGAAAAAACCGCTGTCAGCTGTTGTATTGTTGATTTTTATCTATGTTGCATGCGAGCACATAACGTTCCCAGAATCATGGAACTTAGATCCTTCAGACCAATTTGGGCTCAAAATGGTTCTTTTAAGAACATTTCAAACCGTTTTTGGTTCTGCATTGATATGGGTTGTTTTGAAATTGGCAGAATTTGTTGGGCTTATCGTGTTGGCAAAAGCTGAACAAACAGATGGAAATCAAGATGACCAAATTGTGCTCTTTGCGATTGAAATAGTCAAAATTGCTGTAGTCATAACTGGATTCTTCTTTCTGCTTGGCGCTGTATTCAAGGTTAACATAGCCACTTTAATAGCTGGCCTTGGGGTTGGAGGTTTGGCCCTTGCACTTGCCGCAAAGGAATCTGTCGAAAATCTTTTGGCCTCCTTCATTATTTTTCTAGATAAGCCTTTCATAGTTGGAGATTTGATAACTGTCGATGGAGTTACTGGGTCTATTGAAAAAGTCGGGTTTAGGAGCACCAGATTGCGGACTTTAGATAAAACCTATGTTACAGTACCGAACAGGACCTTAGTGACAGCAAATCTTGATAATCTTTCCGCAAGGTCTATTCGAAGAGCAAAGTTTAACATAGGACTGACATATAGCACTTCTGCTGAGCAGATTATGAATATTAAAACTGACATTCAAAAGATTCTTGATGATCATTCTAAAACCGATGATAGTGGAATTGTTAAATTCACTGAATTTGGTGACAGTTCTCTAAATTTGATGATAGTTTTTCATATAAACAGCCCGGATTGGGAAGAGTTTTTGGAGGTCAAAGAAGAAGTTAATTTTAAGATAATGGAAATCGTTGAGAAGCATAAAAGCGACTTTGCATTTCCAACAAGAACTTTACATTTAATAAACGAAAATTAAGTAAGGACATGTATACGTTAATGGTCATTGTATTTATTCTGGGATATCTTCTTATAGCATTTGAGCATGTTATACATGTTGATAAGGCTGCTTCTGCATTGCTCACAGGTGTTCTGTGCTGGACCGTTTTTGTTTTTGGAGCAAGTGAGATTATCTCGAATTCTAAAATGCTAGAAACGAGCTATTTATTTGGTGAAGAAGAACAACATCTGATCGCAAGGACTCAAGAGCATGTCTTGGACAGAATGCACTATATAGGGCATGAACTGGGGCATCATCTCTCAGATATTGCCGAAATCTTGTTTTTTCTTTTAGGTGCAATGACGATAGTAGAGTTGATTGATGCTCATGAAGGTTTCAGCGTTGTAACAGATAGAATTAAAACCGTTAATAAGGTGAAGCTATTGTGGATCCTATGCATTATTACATTCTTCTTTTCAGCAGCATTAGACAATCTAACGACAGCAATTGTCATGGCCGCCCTCCTCAAAAAACTGATAAGCGATAAAAAGACATTGTGGTTATTTGCAGGAGTTGTGGTAATATCCGCAAACGCTGGTGGCGCCTGGTCTCCCATTGGAGATGTTACGACCATTATGCTCTGGATTGGAGGCCAGGTTTCAGCGGCTAATGTTGTTTTAAAGCTGATTATACCAAGCTTAGTTTGTATGCTGATCCCTTTAATTGTGTTGACTTTCACAATGAAGGGAGAAGTGACGAGGCCGGAAATACTCAAATCTGATCATGGAGTTGAGCCTACTGAGGGCGAGAAAAGGTTAATCTTTTTTCTTGGACTGGCGGCACTCCTGTTTGTGCCGGTATTTAAGACCGTCACACATCTTCCTCCGTTTATGGGAATATTACTGGGTCTAGGCTTTTTATGGTTGGTCACTGAAATACTTCACAGAAAGAAGGACGATGATTACAAGTCTTCGTTGTCGGTGGTAGGTGTACTTAGAAAAATTGATACTCCCAGTGTATTATTCTTTTTGGGGATTTTGATAGCTGTAGGAAGTTTACAGTCTGCAGGGCACCTTGAAGAAATGGCGAAATTCCTTGAAGTGCAACTTGGTGATATTTATGTCATCAATATGATCATTGGTCTGTTGTCTTCTATTGTGGACAATGTTCCCCTAGTCGCTGGGGCCATGGGTATGTATGAGGTCGGAAGTTTTCAGCCAGGTGTTGCATACCCTGCTGATGGCCAGTTTTGGGAGTTCTTGGCATATTGTGCTGGAACAGGAGGAAGTTGTTTGATTATCGGTTCAGCTGCTGGTGTAGCCATTATGGGGATACTGAAAATTGACTTTTTTTGGTACATCAAAAAGATTTCTTTGCTGGCCCTAATCGGTTATATTGCGGGTGCATTTACATACATAGGTATGTATTACTTCGGCATTTTTGAAGCACAACCCCTATAAGCTTAAAGATTCTTCTTTTCTAAGCCTTCTTTTGAATTGGATTCGCTCAAGTCAAAGGCCTTGACTTATCTGAGACTTGTTCTTTCAAGAAGATATAATAGATAATACCCGTCCATGAACGTTTTTTGATGTTCAAATTGTTAACAAAATTCTGGGAATTGGTGAATTTGAAAATGGATTTGACTTAATTTCAAAATAATATTAAGCAAAAACGCGTTTTTAATTAAAATAACCTTAAATGATCTTACTTCAAGCCGATTTACCAATAGATTCTCTGGCTGCCGATTCATTATTGCAGGGGACAAAGACCATCTCGATTTTGGAGCTACTCACCGAGGGAAGCACAATTTGGGTCATCATCCCACTGTTTATACTTTCAATAGTGGCAATTTTTATTTTTATTGAAAGGTTTGGTGCCATACAAAGTGCCTCCAAAGAGAATCCCAATTTTCTACTTCAAATTAAGGATTTCATTTATGATGGAAAAGTAGATGCGGCTAAAGCCCTTTGTGCCCAAACTGGAGGCCCATATGCGCGAATGTTGGAGAAAGGCATTTTAAGAATTGGAAAACCCTTAGAGGATATCAGAACTGCTATTGAAAATGTTGGGAAACTGGAGATTTTTAAATTGGAAAAAAATCTTGCTACACTAGCGACCATCGCTGGAGCTGCACCAATGATCGGGTTTCTGGGAACGGTTTTGGGTATGATGCTTACTTTTCATGAAATGAAAATAAGCGGTCAAGCCGTTAAAATTGATCAGCTTTCAGGAGGAATAATGCAAGCATTGGTGACAACGGTTGCTGGGTTAATCATAGGTATCATAGCTTATATCGCATACAATCTTCTAGTCGCGAAAGTAGAGAAAGTGGTTCATAAGATGGAGAATACTACTCTAGAGTTCATGGACATTTTACAAGAACCTGCATAATGGGAATTCAATCTAGAAATAAAGTTAGTGTTACCTTTAGCATGTCTTCATTGACAGACATCGTTTTTTTGTTGCTCATATTTTTCATCATTTTGTCGACATTGATCAACCCTTATGGTGAAAAGGTAGATCTTCCCAATAGTGATAATAGAACTACTGAGAAGCCATCGGTGTCTGTTACAATAAAGAAGGATCTAACCTACTATTTAGGCGCCAGAAAAATTGCTCCAGAAAAAATAGAATCAGCATTGATTAATGCCTTTGATAAAAATGATCAACAGAAAGTAGCGATACTGTATGTAGATGAGGCGGTTCCTACAGGTTTTACTATCAACCTTTTTGCTATGGCTAGAAAAAATGGTATAGATATGGTAGTAGCCACTGAATCAAAATAGGCAACATGACCAAAGAACAAGAAAGAGAGAAACGCAACAAAATTCTTGCTATAGTTATAGCGGCATTATTGCATATAGCATCTCTTTTGATATTCTGGACTATTGGTTTTGAAGAGCCAGATCCACCAATTGAAGAGAAAGGATTGCCCTTACGTGTGCGTTTGGGTACAACAGACGTTGGCCAGGGAACCAGCAGACCTTCACCAAACCCGGTAAAAAACGCAAACAACAAACCCAAAGCCAACCCAAACAAGAACATTGCGTCTCAAAATGACAATCCTACAGCTGCAGTCAATGTGGCAAAAGGAGATACAATTAACTCGCCTGACCAAAAAAAGGAACAAGAACAAAAAGAAGAACAGAGGCAAATTGACAATAATTTAGCGAGTTTATTGAACAAATTTAAAACCTCCAAAGACGGGAGTGATGGTGGTGGGAATGATGATAAACCCGGTGACAAAGGAAAGGAGTACGGTATTAATGGAGGGGCTGATGATGGCGGTCCTAACGGTAGTAGACGTGGTAATTTTGTTTTAGCAGGAAGAGATATGCTTTTTGCTGCTCAACCACCTGGTGATATTCCAGAAGAGGGAACGGTCGCTGTTGAAATTTGGGTTGACAAAGCTGGCAAAGTAATACGCGCTGTGCCGGGTATAAAAGGAAGTAACACAAATAATAGTACTCTGTTTGAGATGGCCAGAAAAGCTGCTTTGAAAACTAAATTTAGCTCTAAGCCAAGTGCTACTGAAGTCCAGAAAGGAGTGATTTATTATCACTTCAAATTTGGTTACTAATTTGTAAACTCTAAATGCCCTATTTTTGACCTATGAGCTATTACAGCCCATCCGAATTGGAGGTCATAAAATTATTCAAGGAACATGGTAGGTCTTTGATTGTGAAGTTTAGGAAAGACGGATCAACCGTAGATTATCCAAAAGATTTTCAGGAAACGCTGTCTAAATTGTTGCGTAAAGGCGCAATAGAGCGTGTAGCCTCCGGAGATTTTAATTGGGTGAAATATAAACTCAAAGAAGATGGGGATTCAACAGAAGTTGAATACCAGAAAGCTCTTGATTGGATGTACGCGCAATTACCCATGTATCAACGATTAGGGGAAAGTGCCTACAAAAAGGATTTGCTGAGAACATTGGAGATGAGTAAATTTTTTGGCCATCCTGAAAGACTTTTTAGGTCTGTTCATATTGCAGGAACAAATGGCAAGGGTTCTGTTACTCATATGATTGCTTCAGTATTGATAGAGGCTGGCTACAAAGTGGGAATATATAGTTCTCCGCATCTTGTGGATTTTAGAGAAAGGATTAAGATTAATGGCGAGATGGTGCCCAAGGCCGAAGTGATGGAATTTTTGAAAGAGGGACGGGATCTTATTGATCAAATCAAACCTAGTTTTTTCGAAATGACCGTAATCATGGCCTTTAGATATTTTGCGAAACAAAATGTAGACTGGGCCGTAATTGAAACGGGCTTAGGAGGTCGCTTAGATTCAACCAATATATTAATGCCAGAATTGAGTGTTATCACGCACGTTGCAATGGATCATATGAACATGTTGGGGGATAGTCTAGAATCAATAGCAAAGGAAAAGGCTGGAATCATTAAACCAGGCATACCAGTTATTTTAGGTCGAAAACAAAACGATATATATCACATTTTCGAAGAGAAATGTAAAAGTTTGAAGTCATCATTGACTTTGGCTGAAAAGGCGGACTTTGACTTTGAATTGGACTTAAAAGGAAAGTTTCAAAGGGAAAATGCGAATACGGCTTATGTGGCAATTGCAGGTATCCAAACAGATGACCCCATTTCACTTGATACAATTGAAAGGGGGCTGAAGAATGTTGTAATGAACACCGGATTGAGAGGTAGATTTGAGTTTCTTTCTAAGGATCCATTAATAATATGCGACATCGCCCACAATCAAGAAGCTGTAAAGGTCGTAATTGAAGAAGTGTCCAAGCTAAATTTTGATAGACTGAATATTGTATATGGTGCTGCTAAGGATAAAGATCTCAACAATATAATTGAGATGTTACCCGTAGATGCCAGTTATTACCTTTGTAGTCCTGATGTGCCTAGGGCGATGGATAGTAGTGAGTTAATGAATTTATTTTCTGCTAAAGGTTTGAAGTGTAAAAGGTACAATAAAGTGAGTAGCGCCTTTTGGGCTAGCCAAAAAAACGCTCATTCAAACGATTTGATTCTGGTCATTGGTAGTGCATTTGTTGTGGCGGAAGTTCTCAGTTTAGAATTCAAAGAAAATTTTTGAAACTGAAATTTTACATACTGACATTAACCCTAGCGACATTAAGTGTCGTCAGTTTTGCTAATTTTTGGCTCATTGATTCGAACATTGTCTTGAAAAGTCGAGACAAAGTACTTGTTGCCGGGATGCTAAATCAATATCACGAAGCCTCTGACGACTCCACCAAAATCAAAGTCTTACACCAATTGATTGCTGACACCAAAGATCAGTCCGTTTGGCCCTTGTATAATGACCTTTTTGGGTTGGAAGTCTCGGTCATCTTGAACGCTGACACTCTGACGAATACTCATCGAAGTTTTTACATACGCATGATGGCAGAGTATTACTTGTTTAAAAGTGTCGAGTTCCGCAGAAATAAGGAAATGGATAGTGCTTCCTTTTACCTTCAGAAATCTTCCTCAATTTATGCTACGCTTGGCAATGAGGCTTATATGCTTCAACCTTATATGCAAAACCTTAAAATCCTATCAAACGATAGTTCTCTAGAAAGATTGAATGAATTGGTTGAGCTTAGTGAGTCACAAAAAGATTCTACAAAACTACTTCAGGCATTGTTCTACAGACAATTAGTATTGAAGAACAAAAATCAGTTAAATGAGGCCATACAGGATCTGTTTTATTGCTTGAGACTTCTTAGTGCAATGCGAGATGTTCCATTTGACTTAAAAATTAGTACTGAGATGGCTGTGGCACAAATGTATTGGATTTTGGATGCTCCCGAAAATGCATTGAAGTGCTTTGATGAGGTCTATCCCAAGATATCAGAGGACATGTTCTTATTGAAATTGGGATGGTTAAGAAATGTTGCGATAATTGAATTTGCACAAGATAATATTGCTGAATGTGATTCATTGGTTAATGTGGCATATGAGATTTTGGACAAGACCAATTTTCACCAAAAAAGACTTTCGTTTGATCTTATCAAGGCAAAAATTAAGCTCAGGAAGGGTAATGTTGAGGAAGTTGATCGTTTCTTAAAATCAGTGAAGTCAAAGTATAATATGTTGTTCAGAGATTCTTTAGCTCTGCTTCACTTAGAATGTCAATTGCGTATTAAACAAAACAGGACGAATGATTTGGAGAATTTGTTGAAATCAATGAATATCGAGAATATAGATCTGTTAAACTCACAAATAACACACCTTCAATTTCAAGTTTGGCTAGATTCAGTCAAAGGTAATTGGCATAAAGCATTTATGGCTGAAAGAGAAATTGCAAGATTGACAGGATTGCAGGCAGCGGATAAAACTATGAAACGTTTGTTGCTTTTGGACTTTGAAACCAAGAGTGTAGAGCTCATTGGTAAATTTAAAGAGGAAAAGAAGATTTATACGACTACAGCTGAAGGGGAAAAGAGAAAACTATTTAATTGGTTAACTACCTTGATAATTACAGCAGTTGTCCTATTGTTATTGATTTATTTACTTAATCTATCCAAGAGAAGACGACTTTTGGAAGTAAGGGTAAAGTTTTTGGAATCTGAGTATAAATTGCTTCTGAGTCAATTAAATCCGCATTTTATTTCAAATGCAATAGCAACAATTGATGAGTTGGTTGATAATGATAAGGCCAAGACCTATATCAAATCTGTGTCTAAATTGACCAGACAAATATTGAGCCTGTCAAGGAAAGAATTCGTTACTTTAGAGGAGGAACTAGATTTTGTAAATCAGTTTGTTTCGTTGGAGAAGTTGAGATTCCCTGATATGCAGTTTGACTTGAAAATAGATACTGGTATTGAGCTTGAAGAACTGATTGTGCCGCCTATATTGTTGCAGCCTTTTGTAGAGAATGCCATCAAATATGGCATTGACAAAAGTGATAATGGCAAGGGGCGAGTAGCACTTGAAATAGTTAATCAAAATGATTGGGTTGAGATTAGAATAACTGATAATGGGAAAGGTCATGTGAATACAAAAAGTGAAGATTCTCAATCTACTGACATAACTAAGGAGAGGTTGGAGAATTTTTTTCAGCGTTTTCAGAAGCGTATTAATTTTAATACTAAGAATTTGGATCAGGGTTTTGAAGTAGTATTTCAAATTGAAAAGCCATGAAAATACTTGTAGTCGAAGATCAAGATAGTCACCAAAAACAAATCGTTCGTGAGATAAAAGAGTTCAATGAAAACATTGAAATATCTATTCATGAAAGAGTTGAAGGTCTTGCTGACAAAATACAGGATTTACAACCGGATTTGATATTTCTAGATGTTGAACTTCCAGATGGTAAATCAACGGATTATATGTCTGATTTTTTGACATCTGAGACATCCATTATTTTTACTACTGCTCATGAAAAATATGCTATTGATGCTTTTAGGATCTCGGCAGTTGATTTTATCATCAAACCTATAGATGGCGATGAAGTTCACAAGGCTATCAAGAAGGCTCTTGAGGATAAAAATTTCGAAAATCAAAAAATCAAGGTAAAAGCCTTATTATCCAATTTAAGTAAGAAGAATAAAAAGATATTGATCAATACAAATGCTCAATTATATGTGCTCTCACCTTCTCAAATTGTATACTGCGAAGCCAAATCAAGTTACACTGTTTTTCATTGCTCGGATCAACAAGAAATCATTTCTACTACTACTCTGAAGGAATTTGATGAGAGCTTATCAGATATCGGCTTTTTTAGAATTCATAAATCATATCTGTTAAACCTTGATTTTGTTGAGTCCATGGTGAAAAGTCCGGATTTAAGCATCAAATTGAGTACGGGAATAGTTTTACCCATTTCTAAGTCAAGGAAGGATTTCTTTCTCTCCGCGTTGGAAAATAACATCAAAAAATAAAGCTTTAAACGTCTATTTGTAATTCTGCTAAAAGTGTAAACTGGAAATTTTATACGTTTCACTTGAAATCTTTAAGCTCCAGTACATTTATCAAAATTGAATGATTTAAAGTGATTATGTTCGTGATAACAAACTATTAATAAACAGTAGTTGTGTGTTACATTATGTTCGAATAACCTTTCCCTTCGGGAAAGGTTTTTTTATTTAACCTTTTTATAATCGGACATCATCAAAAATAAACTCAAGTCCTAAAAAAAACAGGAAAATAAAACTCATACAGGTTACCAAAAACCCACTTAGCAGACGAATAGGGAATGGCATATCCTTAATCAACTTAAAAAAGAAGTATCCGAGCACAGGAGATATCAAGGCTGCATAGCATAAAAATTGTCCGAAATAATCCATGATAGATCCCATAGAACAAAGGAAATGCCGATTTCAACGAAAACCACGGAAATAATACTAAAATACGTTAACAGATATAGAGGATAATCTTAAAAGGTCTTAAAATCAACAATAATTTGCCTTTAAAACGTTAATCTGCGAGTTTTTTATTATTGGTAAAACTATGAAAGCTGACGTCATTAATTCCTCCAAGAGTGTACAAAGCATAATTTCCCATAAGAGATTTTAAACCCGTCTTCATATTTGTAATCTGTTTTTTCCCCTGACGATGAGTGTATGTAACCATGCGACTGAGATTGTCCAAGTAGCATAAATTACCATCGTCATAGTACATGTCGCTGGGAAGGTACCCTTCTAATTGAATACCCTCAAATCCTTTGAGTGCAAAAAACTGACTGTTGGACCAATAGGTAGCCATGCTATCAACTACTCTGTAACCATCAGGAGCAATGTTGGTAATCATTTCCACTTCACCATCTCGGTAGACTTTGAATTCGTCAACATTATTAACAAATAAGACCATATTGTCACCCACTTCAAAGCTTTTAGGAACAAAAGCATCAATTTCAAAAGGTTCATAGTCTTTGACCACATTTAATGAATTCATATCTGGGTCTATATAAACTAAAATGTCTTGTCCTACCTTATAGTGAATTTTTCTTGTGGAGTTGATCACTTCTATGAATTCTCCTCTATAAAACATCATTAAGTTATTGTTTCGATCTCTGTAGCCCATGACATTGGCCGCCATTTTTTCACTCAACAGAGGTGCATTTATTGGAGCGCCTTCAATCTCATATTTATCTCCAGCGTAATAAACATAAGAGGTCTGAAATCGGTTATCATAAAACATTACCAAGCTATCCGTGAGATCATAACGCCCTAAATTTTCGGTGAGTAGCTCAAGGTTGTACCCGTCAAAGACATATAATAGAGGTCCCACAATAACAACTGATAGGTAGTCTGAGACCTCAAAATCTGTTAGGTTGGGGCTGATCATTTCTGTTTGTCCATCTCGGAATAGCTGTAAATTGTTATTGGCATCTTGATAGAGTATGTAGTTATTCGTTACACCAAACTTTATCGGTTGTAAGTGATAAATCTGTTGATCTCGATCGTTCTCAACAGCTCTCAATCTTTTCTGGAAGTCGAGATAAGCTGCAAGATTTTGAGAAAAGGTGGATGTTGAGATCAGTAAAAAGGCACTTAAGAGAATTTTCATGGCTTAAAATTAGGCTATTAACGGCAAAAATTGGACCAATATTGTCTATTGTTCATTCAGCTCAAGTTTTTTGGCGATTTCCATGTGAAATTCGGATTTAGCCACGTTGACCTTGGCCAAAGATTGAATTTTTTGCATTTGAACAACGGACATTCCACCGTAATCTAATTTGGCTAGGAGCCGCACAGTTTCGTTTGAATAAAATTCACTTAGTTCAAAATGATACTTTGGGTTCTTTGGGTCAAGTTCGATAGCATAATTCGCTATGTCAATAATTAGTTTTCTTAATTGAGACGACTTGTTTTCATCGTATGCTGTCATAACTACTAAATACCGTCTGAAATACACTTGTGCCATTTTTTTTGATATGTTAGAATCATTGGCGAAATACTCCATTTCGCTTGCTATTAAGCTTTTGGACAATTCTAACAATCTCATTTCCTCCTCAACGTTTATGAAATCCTCTTTAAGTCTTGCAAAGAGGTATGAATTGCGAGCCCGTGTAATTTTCTTTTCGAAATAATCCGTTTCGGATATGAACCTGAAGTTCAGAAGATTGTATAACCAGAATTTGTATGTAAAGAGTGAATTCTTCAATCGTTTAGCATCCATGTTTTGTACATCCGCTTCTATCAGAAGTTGATAGAAAAGTGAATCACAGGAATAGGGTTGTACAATTGAAGTTAAAAACAAATATTTCAAGCGTTCGGATTGTATGACTTCATCCTGACTTGAATCTGGGAGATTCTCTAATTTTTCATAGAATTCGTAGAACTTCTTAGTAGTATCCTCTAAGTTGAAGGCATTCAATTTTGCCCTCAAATACATGTCTGCTGTCTTGAACCTTTCTTGAAAATTGACCTTATCACCATTGGATAAATCTGAAAAAACCTCATTGGTTAGTAGCTCTGTCAAAGGTTTGTGCTCAAGTTCTTGTGCGCAAGTAAGGGTGTTCACATTGATCAGAACGATAAAAATTCCAGAAAATAATAAATTGGATTGTATCGTTTCTTTTAAAGTCATATATTTGCATCCCTCTTTGGGAGATTAGCTCAGTTGGTTTAGAGCACCTGCCTTACAAGCAGGGGGTCACTGGTTCGAATCCAGTATCTCCCACTTCCTTAAGCTAGTCCAAAATAAGACTAGCTTTTTTATTATGCAATTTCTGGTTTATTTATCTGCTGTGGTTGGTGTAAGAGCCTAGGATTGATCTCCTTATCTCTTGCAGGCAAGATACTTTATTAAATCAAATAACGGTTTGAGATTACTCCCAAACCGCTATTGCTTTTATACATTGTTATTGTGTTTAGTTTAGTCCCTCCAACCATTTGGAGATGCCTTCCCCTATTTCGTGCGGATAATCTTCTTGAATAAAATGCAATCCCTCTCCCAAATCAATCATTTCTGTATTCTTGAATGTTTCACGAATTACTTTTACATCCTTTTTTTTAATTGCCACCCCAGGGGTCACGTAAAAACATAATTTCGGAATTTCAGAAGAGGCTAACCAAGTGCTCCAAGACTTCACAGCTTTAGTTGCTGGTGTAGGCTTTCCATCTGCGAAAGGAACATCTTGTGGCCATCTCCACAACGGGAACCTACTCTTTTTATTTTTATAGGGCTCCCCATAGAATTCCATTTCTGCCCTACTCAATTTGCGCAAAATCATATCAGGAAGCATTTTTTTGATGAACATGTTCATATTCACCGCCATGAATTTTCCCAATATCGGATTTCGCAAAATTCTTAGTCCCATTTTGACAGATAGAGGCATGTCAAACATTGTTGGAGCATCATACATAGCTTCCATAAAGGCTATAGACTTTATGTTTTCTCGGTGCAAATTGGCATAGTGAAACCCCAGTCCTGATCCCCAATCATGAAGCACGAGTGTTATGTTTTTCAAATTCATTTGGTCAATAAATGCTTCCAAATACTTATATGAATCTTCAAAACCATATTGAATATCGGGTTTATCAGATTTTCCCATTCCTATTAAATCTGGAGCGATACACCTACCTTGTTTTGATAAATGAGGAATAATGTTTCTCCACAAATAATTTGAGGTAGGGTTGCCATGCAAAAACACAATTGGGTCACCACTACCTTCTTCTATGTAATGAATATTGCTTCCCTTTACTTTCAGGAATCGTGATTGAAAAGGGAATTCAAATGATATTTCTTTATTTTTCATTTTCATTCTTTATTTATTGTGATTGTTTGGGTGTGGCTTACCCTCTTCAAGAAAGAATTTCAACTCATTAGCTAAAGTTTGAAATGATGCCGTTAATCCCATTTGAATCTTTGACGCTATTTCTTGTGAAAGTTCCTGCCTAGGTTCCATCATGGAATCCATAAATGCTGTGGTTCCTTCTGCTGTTTCTTTCAAATACCAATGCGAAAAAACCGTTTTGGCTATTTCTGGTTTTCCTGCTGTTATTTCATATTTCAAGGAAAATTTTTTAGGCTCGAACTCTCTAAGTTCTTGAATGGTGTTTCCATTGGCAGTGGTGGTATCTCGCAGGGAATAATCTATACCTTCAAACTTTTTGTTGCCTCCAGGTTTTGAAGTTTTAAAGTTGCTCGACCATAAATGAGCTTCTCCGAATTGATTCCCCATTACTTCCCATACTTCGTCAATTGACTTGTTGATCTTTACTTGTACTTTGATTTCCATTATTGATGAATTTTAGTTTTAAAAACAATTACATCAATTAGATACAAGCCGGATTAATGTGTGACAAAAGTTGTGAGAATAATTATTCGTAGTGTCTATGCAGATTTGGATCGTTGAGTATTTCTGTAACCACCGTATCGACAGAAAAGTCTTTTTTGGAAGGGTGTTTTTGGAAAAACTCGATGTATTTTTTGTCAACGGAATCGGCAACTTCATCTGCGTGTTTTTCAGCATAATCAGAAATAGTGGCGTAATAGTTCGGGTCAAACAGTTTGGCGTTTGTTTGCATTTTGCCTGCGGCTTGCATCGCCTTAGCTTTTTTGGAGCATCTACAGGGGTTGTCCAAATTGACCAGCCCACATTGCTGATTCATAAAGGCATGGAATTCTTTTCGCGTTCGCGATAGTTTTTTACGGTAGTTGTCTTTTGATATGCCAAAAACTTCTGCTCCCGTTTGATGGTCAATTTTAAAAACTTCACCAACCAAGTAGAGCAGTCGTTGTTCTCTGGTAAGACACATTAGCATACCTGACATACATCTAGTGCGAGCAGTTTTAGTTCTCAAAATTTCTTCTTTTTCCTCTTCTACGGTTAGATCTGGACTTGGTATGCTGTTCAATTCATCTTTAAAATGTTCTAAACTTTCCCAACGGTCTTCCATAGGTCTACGTTTGGTTTGCAAAAACTGATTGAAAGCAATGCGATATGCCCAAGTACGGAAACTACTTTCTCTTTTAAAAGTAGATAGCTTAGTGATTATTTTTATGAGGACCTCTTGTGTGAGGTCTTTGGCTTCATTTTCATCATTAGTGAATTTCCAAGCCACATTATAAATAAAGGGTTCGTGAAGCTTAATGAGGTCGTTAAGCGCTTGTTTATTTCCTTTTAAAGCGACAGAAATTAGTTTGTCGTCTTTTGAACTGTCATATTTTGATTTTGTCTCTTTCATTTTAACTTTCTATTTACACCTTAGATGGAAGCTAGCAGAATCTGTGACAGTTATTTGAAATTAAACACAACTCTTAATATTGGTGCCTTGTTCAGTAGTCATTAATTTTTGATCAGTTTTTTATTTATCACCTGACCGTTTGTTGAGAATTGTAAGGTATAAAATCCATTGGGAAGACTTCTCAAGTCAATTTTGTTTCCATTCAACTTAGTGTTTTGAGATAAAAGCCTTCCGTTTACGTCTAATATAGAGATTTTGTCGATCTGATCTGCCCTTGAAATGCTAAGATAATCCTGTACGGGATTTGGATAAACTTCAATTCGAAACTTTGATGATTCATTAATGTCAAGGGTATTTTCCACATGAAAACCAGTGTGTCTTACATTATATTGATAAAATGGATTTAAAGTATTTCCAAAATGGTAATCGTAAGTAGAGTTCCAGAGTTGTAAGTGAATTTCTCTAGTAATAATATTGTCTCCAATGCCAACTAGATCCAACTTGCCATCTCTGTCCAGGTCGCCAAGAACTGTCTGGTTAAACCAGCTGTTTCCAACAGTTCCAAGAGGCCATGAACCAAAAAGGCTTCCATCATGATTGATAGCCATGTAAAAACCATTCCCAAGAGAATCTTGAATGTTCTGATCGAAAAGTAACTCATAATCACCATTGTTGTCGATATCTGAGACTGTGATTTGATTAAGAACACCATAAAACGGTCCTGCAGGAAACCCAGAAATATTTTGTCCACTTGAATCTAAGGCATGAACCATTGATAAACTTCCTTGGTCCCCAACAATCAATTCTTTAACTCCATCTCCATTTAAATCAACTGCTATCGGAGCTCCAAATATCCAATCATTTGTGACCTTAGGCCATCCATTTCTCACTGTACCATCATTATTCATTAGATAAATAAATCCGAAGGTTGTATCATGTGTTCCAAAAGAAATTTCATATTGACCATCATTTTCAATATCAACTATAATTGGAGCCGCAAACGATGTCAATTCGACATCAGTGGAATCTAAATCATAAGGCCAGCCGGGTCTTACGTTACCATTTGTATCCCAAACCCATATTTTATTTCTGGACTCTCCGACTATTTCGAGTTGCCCATTTCCATCGATATCACCAACAGCCACGCTGGATCCTGCAAATTCCTGCATGTCAAATGGCCATCCATTGAATTCTGTGGCATCACCTTTAAAAACATGCATTTTTCCACTTGAACCGCTTCTCTCGGCTACGATAATTTCAAAAGACCCATCACCATCTAAGTCTTCCAATACTGGAATCATGGGAACTGGCCCTAAGTTGTCAATTGGAAAACCTGTTTTAATGGTCCCATCTAATTCAAATGCATATACTGATCCATTAGCTTGATATGTAGCGCTTACCACTATGTCCTCAGCACCGTCACCATCAATATCACCCAAAGAAGGAGCCCATTCGCTTTCAAGATTGTTCGGAAATTGAAAGGGCCAACCAGTAACTTCTGAACCATCTAGTTTGTAAACATGCAGATAGGAGCCCATGACCATAATAATTTCAAATGCTGCGTCAGATTTGTCAATATTGGCATAAATCACCCCAGTTTTGGGTGATCTCGTTACGTAAGATCCGGCAATAGGGAAATTTGAATTTAATGTAAATTGTGATGCTCTGCTATCATTATAGTAATCTAAATTACTCACTATAAAGGCTTCACTTTTTGGTAAATTATGTTCATTTTGGGCTTGAGTATTGAAACCCAAAAGCAAAATACAAAGTATAAGGGTGAGATTAAAATTCATGTTGAGAACATTTTGTTGTTCGAAAACTAGAGCAATTTTAAGAATATTAAAGGAATAAGCCACATAAGAATCGATATTCTAAAGACTGAGATTGTAAGTAGAACTTGCTTTGTTTTTCTCTTCTGTCTTGTCAGCACTATATCCTATACCCAGACTACGCCCAGCGAAATGATTGTTGAGTTCTCAGGTGCAAAGCACATCAAACATGAAGTGCAAAAGGGGCAAACCTTATATGCTGTATCCCGACTATATAATATACAGGTAGATGATATAAAATTTGAAGATGATTCAAAGACTGTATTGCACCCAGGTGACTTTTTGTATATCCCATTTGATGACTCTGAAGTTGTTATAGAAAGTACGGATGAAGAGGCTTTTTCAGATTCTACTCAAGCAGAAAAGCATCTTACAGATATAGGAGAGGAGGGAGAGTCTGAGTCTACAGATTCGACTGCTCATGATAGTGTGCCCATCCATTCCACCAATTCTCATTTGCATACTGAAGGAGGGGAAGACCATGGTGGACATACAGATACAAATCCTATCTTTTTCATTATTCTTTCGATTATTATTGGAGCTCTAACAAGGCATTTCTTAAAGAAAATTCCTATTCCCTACACAGCCCTGTTGCTCTT
>JALEGO010000695.1 GCA_022763165.1 Flavobacteriales bacterium | reverse complement strand
GCTCATAAGTCAATCTTATGACCTTAGTCAAAGTTGGGTTTTCTTCTTCAATCGCAATGGGACGCAGCTCCTGCAGATCCTTAACAATACTTTTTGTATCAATTCCGGACTTGATAATTCCCTGTTGAACTTTATTAATGAGCTGTCTTCCTTCAATGCTTTTCATATGCTAAAATATTTCTGTAAATTTCTCATTTTTATAGAATCTATGCAATAGCAAACGGAAAAAATCTTTGGATTTTAATGATGTTCAAAGCCTCCTGGTCCATGAGCATGTCCATGAGCAAGTTCTTCTTTAGTTGCTTCTCTTACATCTACTACTTCAACATCGTACATTAAAGTCATATCTGTTAAGGGGTGATTTGCATCTAAAGTAACAACTTCGTTTTCTACTTTTGTAATCATTGCATACACAAGTCCTTCATCAGAATCTATTTCAATTTGAATGCCCACTTCAACATTCTCTGGATCCTCAAACATACTTATACTCACCTCCTGTACTAATTCAGGATCAGAATAGCCATAGGCCTCTTCTGGCTGAACAACAAGACTAAATTTATCACCCTTTTCCTTTCCAAGCAATTCGTTCTCAAGGCCTTCAATAATATTTTCGGCACCTTGCAAATATGTAAGAGGGTGGGCATTTCTGCTTTCTTCAATCAATTTATTATCAGTGGTTTTCAAAGTATAGTGAATACTTACTACGCTATTTTTCTTAATTGTCATCTTGTCGTAAAATTAGTGAGATCTCATGTCTACTTTGACTCTGCTTTCTCCATTAAGTTTTTGAGGGAATAAAATGGACTGTCAACGACAGAACTATTGGCCAACCAGGTCGGAATAGTTCCACCCGGATCACTGTATCCCTGATATGTAAGTTTTGTGCCTTTTTCAGTTTTCTGAGCGGACCATATCAAATTCGTTTTTTTTACCCTAACAATACCATCCTTTTCGGCTTTTTTATTTGGAATATAATTGTGTTCAATTCTAAATTGTTCAGAACTACTTTCTTTTATATCTGCCTTTAAAACGAAATCTCTGTTATCAACTGGCCAAGGCGAATCAAATTCTGTGTAATAAATAAAATAATTCTTGCCTTTTTCTAAAAGCTCACTCTCAATAATAGAAAAAGCCCAATCTTTTACATTTCCAGCGTCCAGCAAGATTTGATAAATATCAGAAATCGAAGCATTTGTATATGCAACGCCTTTAAAGGACTTTAGGTCATTTCCCGGTTCTAATCTGGTGTAGACTTTGATTCCTTCTTTATCCTTTTCTAGCTCCCAATCTTGCGCCACACTTGTGAAAGAATATATTAGAATCAAAACCGAAATGATGCATTTCATGATTTCTTAATTCGTAAATTAGATACAAATTTAACAATATATGAGTGCGGGTGAAAGTATTCGTTATGCAGGATTTTGGAGAAGACTGTTTGCCAACATCTTTGATGGAATCATTATCTCACCTGTAATCATTTTTATTTACTACAACCTTTTTGTTATAAAGGATGTAAAGCTCCACTTCGCCCTTTTTATGATCATTATTTTGTATAAACCAATGCTAGAATTTAGTATTGGTGGTACTTTTGGCAAAAGAATCATAGGGGTTAGAGTAAAGCAAAGCACTTTGGTGAACCTTTCATTTATCTCTGCTGTTCTTCGTAACATTGCGTGGATTATTTCTTACATAGTCGCCCTTTTGGTTGACAATCTGCTTTTTCATAACCCTTCATTTCAAAGCATCAACGGTTTTAATGTGGATAGCTTTATTACTCTGGCCAATATGTACGCCAACATTGCAATGAGGGAATGGGCCAATATTTTTCTATTGATTTTCATACTAGGCTCAATCGTTATTCCTTTTAATAAGAAGAAAAGAGGACTACATGATTTTTGGAGTGGTTCTGTTTGTATAAGAACCTGACTTAAGTCTTATGCCGAAGCAGATTAAAATCATCTAGTTAGACTTACGTAATCCTTCAAGAGCGTATTTAGAAACTTAATGTGACTTTTCGATTCTGGAGTAACTTGAAGAAAGTCTTGTGCTTTTAGAGAAAGTTCCCTGATTGCATCTTTGTGCCCCTGATTCGGGTATTTTTGAAAGCGCACCAAAGATTCTTTGATAATTAGCATCTCTTTTTCATTGAATTGAACCACTTCTGGATATATGGGTTGATGCTCTTTTAAAGTATCGAGTTTCATCAGCTTATTCAGTTTGAAACGATTATCTAAGTTTTGTTTAATCACGGTGGTGTTTGCTACAATATCTCCAATTCTCTGCCCATTGGAAGAAAACCAAACCATAAGAGATGATAAGGTACCAAGAGTCATGTAAGTTTCAAATAACTGGAAAGTCCATCGTGTAAAAAAGTCAATCGACTTTGGAGGTGTTCCATCCATTTTGATCACCTTGATTCTCAGGATCCTTTTGCCAGGAGTTTGCCCATTTAGGTAAATCTCGAATAGTGGATTGTAGAAGTACTCGACAAATGCAACCAATAATGCAAAAGCATACTCCCATCTAATTCCGATTTGAAAAAGAATGAATTGAATAATACCAATTCCTGCCCACTTTATCATAGCATCAAGTATAAACGCCACAACACGATCAAATAATGTCGCAATGTCATACTGGATTGTTACGTTTTGCGTAGTGGTAATATCAACGGTTTTCAATTCCTTCTTGTAATTTCATTTCGAAGGTAAAGAATGCGGTCTAAATATCAATAATTAAATTTACTTTCGAGTAGCACTATGAAAGAATCAAGTTTCATAAGACAGAATAAAGAAAAATGGCAAGAATTTGAGCAGGCCATTGCTTCAAAGGACAAGAATCCTAAACTGATTAGTAGACTCTTTATTCAAATTACGGATGACTTGAGTTTTTCTCGAACTTTTTATAAAAATAGATCTGTAAAAGCCTACTTAAACGGTACCGCCCAGGTGTTGTTTGAAGATATCTATAAAAGCGAAAAGATGGGTGTGAAAGGTTTCTTCAAATTTTGGAAACAAGACCTTCCTGTGATTATATATGAATCCCGATTTGATTTTTTGATCTCTCTTGCAGTGCTTATTTTTTCGTTAACCATTGGGGTTGTTTCGTCTATCCAAAACCCTGACTTTGCAAGAGAAATTTTAGGTGATGGCTATGTTAACATGACCCTTGAAAATATCGAGAAAGGTGATCCTATGGCCGTGTACAAAGGATTTAACGAAGTGGAGGGATTCTTAGCGATTACTGCGAATAATCTAATGGTAGATGTAATTACATTTCTAACAGGCATTTTCTTCGGCTTGGGTTCGATTATCTCAATTATTAGAAATGGAGTAATGGTGGGCTGTTTTCAATATTTCTTTGTTCAAAAGGGTCTTTTCTGGGAATCCTTTCTTACGATATTCCAGCATGGTACTCTGGAAGTCTCTACTATGGTCATTTCTGGTGCTGCTGGTATTGCCTTAGGAAGAGGACTGATGTTTCCTGGGACCTATACTAGACTGCAAGCCTTTAGAATTTCGGCTTTGCGAGGACTTAAGATTTTTTTTGGGGTACTTCCTATCACCATAGTCGCAGGTTTTATAGAAGGATTCATTACAAGGCATACAGAAACTCCTGATATTATTCGAATCATTGTGATTCTAGCCTCACTTGCGTTCATCATCTTTTACTACATTGTATACCCTTATTTTTTATATGTTAAAAAAGGATTGAGAACTAAAAGAACTTCATTAAAATTCAGAGACAAGAAGCCCTTCAATCAAACTAAGATTTACAACTCCAGCGAAATACTTGGCTTTGCTTTAAGTATTCTTTTGAAGTACAAATCATTATTACTAAAAATAATTGGCCTGACAACAATTCTATACGGAGCAGGACTTTCTTTAAAATTCCTTTATGTGTCTCAAGATTCTGAGAATTATTTCACAGAGTATTTTTGGGATGACTTTCTAGAACTTTTGGGATTTGCCCAAAACCCAGTTCTTTTGGGAATTAGTATCCTACTTCATTTTATTGTTTTAAGCTCGACACTTTACACATTAAGGTCATGGATCATGCACACTGCGATCAACATGAAGGGATATTTCAGCTTTATTAGCGCTAACATTTTGACGTTATTCATTACTGTTTTCATTTATCAAGGATTGTTATTTATCAATTCTGGCTTTATCATGTTCTTGACTTATCTTTCGTTGCCATTTTTGCTATTGGGCGCATATTCCGCCATTACAAATGGTAATTTTCTATTTAAAGGGATTGGTAATGGTTTCAGCATCCTAAAGAACTCAACGGGAAATTTGATACTTATT
>JALEGO010000694.1 GCA_022763165.1 Flavobacteriales bacterium | reverse complement strand
TGTTTTAGAATGGCAATAACCGAATCCAAATTACCATCCTTAAAGTCAATATCTAAATTGATAATCCCTTTAGTTTTTTGCACTACCTGACGAAAACTTGGCACGGGTATATTTGAATACTCATCTTTCCATTCAGCCGTTGCATCTAATTTTTGAACTTCGCTCCAGGTCAAGTTTTTCACCGCTCCAGTGCCATTTGTCGTACGATCAACCGTTGCATCATGCATGGCGACCAGGATACCATCTTTGGTCTGACGTACATCAATTTCTACAAAATCTGCGCCTAATTCTTTTGCTTTTAAAAAAGCTGGGATGGTATTTTCTGGAGCATATTTTTTCGCTCCACGATGTGCAATCAGTTTTACTTGCGAAAAACCTATATCGCAAAACATGAGAAATACAATAAGTACTGAGCCCTTCAATTTCATACTGAATATTGCAACAACCGGGATAAAATTAGTACTTTTGTAAATAAGATAATAACAAGTAACATGACATTACTATTTTCATTTGGTGGACAAGAAATTATTATAATCCTAGTAATTGTGTTGCTCTTATTTGGCGGAAGAAAAATCCCTGAACTCATGAGAGGTTTGGGAAAAGGCATCAAAGAATTTAAAGATGCCAAAGATGAAGACGCCAAGGATTAGCGTCTCCTTTCTCATTATTCCTGATATTTTCTGGTTGTAGGTATTCGTAAGCGTACACAATTCTTTCTCATTAATACACCTTTAGGCATTAGTCCGCTATTGCAGCCAACATGTCGTAATCACTGTGCATTGATAAAATTAAGATGCAGGTTGCAGTACAAAATACTGGACTTGTTATGCAATGATGGCCTTGCCAATATCCTTCTGGTTTTTGCGCAGAATGAAGTTGGTTTGACATATTATCAAACCAATCTGACCACTCGGGTTCTTCAACCATTGCAAAAGATTCACCAGCCTGTAAATGACTCAGAAATTCCTCTCCACCATTATTTCCAAAACCATTTTGAACTTTTGTTTCCATAGTTCTTCTCTTTGCTGCGGAATATATTTGAAATGCAGTGTTCAATCGATAAGCCTTATTATCACTCAACCCGCATTTTAAAAGATTTTCAGTTGATACGCCTTCATGATCTTCTAGCACACCCTTTGTTTTCGCCAGGGCAATCAAGCTTTTGGCCTTTTTTGCTTCTTTAGCGGTCGCTCGGACTGTAGAAGATACGGCATAAAGCATCACGCCAGCGCCATCAGCCGTCTTTATATTGTTTGAACTGAGGTCGAAATTACTTTTGTGATAGTCCTTTGACTTCTCAAAGATATCTTCCTCTACCCAAGCTCCCTTATGTGTTGCAAATTCTAGCGCATTGTTTGCTAGAGCGGATTGCAAAACTCCTGCCCAGCCAGCGCTCTTAAAGCTTCCATTTTTTGACTGCATTTGTTGCATACCATCAACAGACCTGTTAAGTAAATTAAAAACCTCCTCATATTCCCCATCAGAAGTATCAAGCTGCTGTATAAGGTTTGAAAGAAATTGCGTAGCCAATATTAAATCAATATTTCGGCCCAATTTTCTTTGAATTTGGGTTTGACCGGAGGTGGATATATTTGTGCCATCAGGAGGTGTTTGAAGCAAGACGTTCTTAAGGTATGCTGTAGCGTCTTCTAGTTGTTTCTTGTAGATATAGTCCGGATGGTTTTGACCATCTCTTAGAAAGGCCATTGCCGCAATTGCTGTGGTTGCCGCATCTGAACGTTCTGTTCCGTTGACACCATGATATGATGCAGCACTAAACCCACCATCCTTAAGTTGCTTATTGGAGAGCCATTTCAGCGCCTGATCTAAGGAAGAATCCAAAGGCCTAGGAGGAGGAGCTTTTACAAAAACTTCTTGTTCTCCCATTAATGTCATAAAAGTGCAGATCTTTGGTTCTGCAGCCGCATTGATTTTAGATATTATTCCCAGTAAAGCCCCTGAAACTACAAAAAGGCAAAACAATGTTATTTTCAGATTTTTGATTTTCATGTTTAACGTTTTAGAAATCAATGTTAACTATGTTTCATTGTGTTTCAATAGCAAAATGATCAAGGGACAGGAGAAAACTATTATTCGCGCTTGCTGATGAGGAATCCGTTTTGATAATCCTAAAACTAACAATGCTTAACTTGCCATAAATTGCGAATATGAAAGTTGCTTTGGTTACTGGTGCCAATCGAGGAATAGGGTTTGAAATTGCTAAAGGGTTAGTAAAATCAGGAATAAAGACGATTCTAACAGCGAGGGATGATGAAGCTGGTCTTCAGGCTGTTCAAAGAATCGATAGTGAGCTAATATCCTTTTTCCGTTTGGACATTGCAAACAATAATGATTTTAATCGTTTAAAATCTTTTATTGAACCACTTGAAAGCTTGGATATTCTTATCAATAATGCCGCTATCAATTATGACACTTGGCATAGTGTTTCAGATGCAGACTTGGAGAATGTCAAAGAGACTCTTGAAACCAATCTTTTAGGGACATGGAGAATGATACACGCTGTACTTCCTAAAATGAAGCAGAAAGGTTTTGGGCGTATAGTGAATGTTTCAAGTGGAGCTGGGTCATTTGGTGAAGGTATGGGAGCATCAGCACCTGGATATTCCATTTCAAAAGCTGCACTCAATGTACTTACAGTAAAGCTAGCGCAAGAGTTAAGCAGTTACGATATTCTTGTAAACTCAGTATGTCCTGGCTGGGTCCGAACCCAAATGGGGGGACCCGGAGCTACGAGATCACCGGAAAAAGGTGCGGAAACACCCATTTGGCTGGCTCAACTGCCTGCAGGAGGTCCCAATGGAAAATTTTTTAGGGATAAAATGGAAATCCCTTTTTAGTTATTCGCTACATCTCATTTAAATTGTGATTCTAATTTCATTGTTTTCTGGTGAACTTTGTTTCAAACAACAGAAAAATGATATCAACGCAACCCCAGCACTTAAAAGCGCTCAAAACTTTCTTAATACTATTCCGAGATTTGACTTTTGTTATGTGCTTGCTTTTTTCCAAGCAACTATCAGCTCAGTGTTCTCATCTGATAGATTTAAATCAGTGGAGCCAAGCTGGCGCATTGAGCAGCGGCAATTGGACAGTCCAAGGAGGAGGCAACTCTGTCCATCAATCCATAAACGGTGCCCCTACATTTTTCATCTCTCCACAAGATTTTATTAACGTCAACATAAAGGGCAAAATAAGAGTGAATGACATTAGCGATGATGACTTTATTGGTTTTGTTTTTGGGTTGAAGGATCCACTTGGTATTATTAATACGCCAAACTCATTCCATATGGAGGGCTACCTTTTTGATTGGAAAAAATCTGATCAGATGGCTGGGAATAATCCGGCAAGTGCTGGATATGCCCTTAGTCACGTAAATGGAGTCCAAACTATCGTGAGTACCACAGGAACATCGTTCTGGCATCATAATAACACGAATACCTTTAACGTTTTAGCGACAAACTTCGGACCAACAAAAGGATGGACCCCATATACGGATCATGATTTTGAATTATACTATACATCCAATAGAGTTGTAATAAAAATGGATGGTGACACCATTTTTGACCACAGCGACTGTTTTGATGCTGGACGATTTGGGTTTTATAACTACTCCCAGTCCAATGTGGTTTATTCTGATTTCGAATACTCACTTTTGTCCGATTTTTCAGTTGATGTAGGCTGTCTTTCCGACACCACTAATTTCTCATTCTTTAACCCATCTTGTTTCTCCGGTTTCTCAAACAGCGTTATTGCGGATTGGAGTTGGAGCTTTGGAACTGGAGATTCCGCAAAAGGACCCAATCCATCATACATTTACCACTCTCCAGGTCAATATAATGTTGAATTAGTAATAAGTGATTCTTTAGGATGTACAGACACAACGAACCAATTGATTCAAATTTCACCGCCTCCAATTATCGATCTGGGTCCAGATAAGAATGTTTGTGCTGGTGAAAGCACGGCTTTGGGAGACATGAATGACCCATCTTATCAATATCAATGGTCAGATTCAACATGCGGAGATACAAATGTTTGTCTTGTGAATGCTGCTGGAACGTATTATGTAACTGTGGTAGATCAATATGGCTGTTCAAATACTGATTCCATTACTATTCGTCTAGATGAAATTCAAGTGGACCTTGGCAATGACACCAGTATCTGCGAAGGTAATGCTGTGATCTTTGAAGCCAATGTTCCAAATGCAAGTTTTGTTTGGAATACTGGTGCCACACAACCCAATATTCTAGCCACTGAAGCAGGTTTATACATTGTAAGTGTCAAACTTGGGAGTTGTTCTGTTAGAGATACCGTTGAACTTGGTGTAACGCAATTTCAAGAAGATTTCCTCCCTGAAGAACTCACAGTTTGCAATGATTCGTCTTTTTACCTGGACGCATCTTCAAGTGAAGGAAGTTCCTTTTTATGGGATGATGGGTCCACTTCCCCATCAATTTTAGTAAACGGGGAAGGTCTTTACAAGGTATTGGTGAGTAAAAATGGATGTATAATTAGAGATAGTACCCTAGTCAAACAAGAACATTTTAGTCTCGATCTGGGGGAAGATTTCACCATTTGTTCATCTGAAATCATTACTCTCGGATCAAACTGGGAAGAAAATGGTTTTTTTAGGTGG
>JALEGO010000693.1 GCA_022763165.1 Flavobacteriales bacterium | reverse complement strand
GTTTCAACCGACCAATACATAAGACATTCATCATCATCACAGTGATGACCATTCGCTTCGTCCTGATGATCTATAATCATATCAGAACCTGTATTCACGAGTCCAAGTATATGTCCTAACTCATGCAAGAACACAGTGCTCTCCACTTGCCATGTAGGGGGCTGCAAAGCTCCACCACTAATCTCATTTATTTTTGCTCCGAATAACGCGATTGAAGTATTGTAAAAAGCGACTCCCAATACATTTTCATTGTGATATTCGGCATCAAAATAGTTGCAGTTTACCACGATAGTCTCATCCTTTGTTAACCTTGTTCTGCTCGCTTCATCTTCAGATCTTAACTCTGTTTCATCAACTGGCCCAACTATAGGATACCCCGCTGTATCCAGGACAATGCTCGTTTGAACTTTATGTAACCTAGCATCTAAAAACCCCTGTATTTGATCAATTGTTTCAGGTTTCGGATAGACTCCATAGCAATTGATTTCTAAAATCAACTTAGAATACGTATTATCACTGAGCAAATCATTCGCTGAAAACCCAACACTTTGTTTGATTGGATATTCTTCTTCTTGATTAGCGGTATTATCACTATCCTGATTATCATCGGTTTCCTTATCTTTTTTGCAGGCAAAAGAGAACCCCAAGAGGCAAAGACACAACCAGTATTTCAATTTCATTGTATGTAAAGCTTATAAATTTGGTTTTGAGATAGTTTTAGAATGCAAATACCTCTAAAATTTGAATTGATCTCAAAAGTTTGATTTGATTTTTTAAAATCCACCTCTTTCCCGAGTAAATCATAAAGATTTATAGACTCCGCATCTGTTTGGAATGATTTATTGCCTAACCTTTTAAAATGAATGTCCCTATCATAAGCATAGCCATTTGTAGAGATTCCAGTCAAATTCCACAAAGCTGTAGCAGCGTTAACCCTTCCAGCTCCCATTTGTCCAACATAACTGGAATTTTGAGCGTCAATATTGTCACAACTGGCCTTGATTTCATTTTCCAACTGCGTTGGTGAAAGGCTGGAATTCTTATCCAATAACAGGGCTGCAAGCGAGGCTACCATTGGGCAAGCCATAGAAGTACCCCACATGTATCCGTATCCTTGATCATTGTGCCCAAAACAACTGTAGATGCTAGCTCCAGGAGCCATAACATCGATATTCGATCCATAGTTCGAAAAACCGGCTTTTTGATCCTGATCATTTGTAGCACCCACACTAATCACACCAGGATAAGACGCTGGATAAAAAGCTTGGCTAGAGTTATCATTTCCAGCAGCTGCGATCATCACAATGCCAGCGGCATTGCTCGCCTGAATAATACTCTGACCTGTAACAAAAATTCCACTAGCCCCTCCAAAAGACATACTTATTATGTCTGCCCCAGCTCTAATTGCGTAGAAAACACCATCATAGGCATTGGGCAATGAATTTCCATCAGGATTGCTATTGGGTGTGCATTTTACTGGTAAAAGTTTAGCGTTAAAAGCGACTGAAGCTACCCCTAATCCATTGTCAGTTTCAGCCACCGCGGTTCCTGCACAATGTGTTCCATGATTAAATCCATTGCTTGAATTGATTCCAGAAGGTGGATTTGGATCATTGTCGTTATCTGCGGCATCCCATCCACTTACATCATCAACATATCCATTCAGATCATCATCAAAACCATTACCTGGAATTTCTCCAGGATTTTCGTAAAGCACATTAGCCAAATCTTCATGTGTTGTTCGGATAGCATTGTCAACGACTGCCACTACAACACTCCCCTGCCCTTGATGAACATCCCAAGCATCATAAGCTTTTACCGTACTCAAATACCACAAATTGGGATGATCATCATTTGGTACGTAGGTAGTTTTGTACAAGGGGGCCTTCTCGGCATATTCTACTTCAGGCAATAAACTGAAAGCTTGAATTAAATTGTCAATACCTAAAGTATCTGAAAAATATATTCTAAAGGTTCGATCAAGATCACCGTTCAGACCTGGAAAAGGTTGTATCATACTGTCCACTGAAAATTGGGAAATTACAGCATCTAAAGCCACATTTCCTGATGCATAGCTAGCCAAATCTAATCCAGAACTCTGGGTGGTTCGCACATATATGATGGCATCAACAAAATTCGTATCTACAGTTTGCGAAGCAATATCAGAAACCCCTAATATCACCCAGCTAAAGAGGAGTATAAATCGTTTCATAATTAATGTCTAATGTAATTCTTTTTTTAGTCGGGGTCAACTGGAATTTTTAATCAATATATAATACGTAAAAAAACCACCTTTAGGGTAAAAGGCGGTTTACATCAACCTAAATTAACCAAAAAACCAAGTTAATGAGTAGGTTACAAAATGGCTTTCATTTCTTGCGTCAAACTATGAACCTGAAATGGATTCTGTTCCAGTGAGGTCTTAATAATTTCTTGAGCCAAATTTTTGTTGCCAGACTTATATTCCAAAATTCCCTTGAGACACAGGTAAAAAGATCCCGTGGGCAAATCAATACTTGCCTTCTCCAAATGAAAATTCGCCTTTTCCAGTTTACCTAACTTCAAGTATGCCTGCGCCAATGCTTCATTTACTTCAATGTTATTGGGCCTTCTTTTATATTCTTCAAGAAAATTATCCAATGCTTCTTCTGTGTCTCCAGTGAAATTTAATAATAGCTTTCCCATTTCTAACCCAACTTCGTGCGAATGACCATGATCGTGGCCATGGTTGTGATCATGATTATGATCGTGGCCTTGATCTAGACCAGCCAGAATGCTTTGCGCATTAGTTACAGCTTTTGCATAGTCAAATTCATCTACTTTTATTTTATAGATTGTCGCAAGCTGCTGATAGAAGCCTGCATCTTCAATATAGGTTAAAGCCAGTTTTAAGAGTCTCTCAGCTTCATCAAAATTCTCCTTTTTAGTTTCAACGCTCGCCAAGGCGGCAAGAGCATGGGGATAATTCTCTCTGTAATTCAGTGCACTGCGAAATTGTAATTCAGCAGTTTCCAGATCCCCTTTCTTTTCATGAAGTTGCCCCAATTTAACGCGACTCCATTCAGTTTGCTCTTGACCCGGGTAACCAGCCTTAACAGCCATATCCATAGCCTCAATTGCACCGGTAAGATCACCATGTATCTCTCTGAGATATGAAACCCTGGAATAGGATCTTAGATCAGGTCGAATAGAAACCATTTTATCTGCCATTTCCACCGCTTTCACATAATTTCCGAGCTCAACGTTTGCATCAACCAGAATGCCATAAACTCCCGCATTATGGGGATTTAGGTCAAGAGCTTCTTCCCCAATTTTCAAGGCATCTTCAAATTGATGGTAGGATAGCATAATAAGTCCTTTTAAGGAAAGTGCATGAAACTTATGATCTTTTGATGGATTCTCGGCAAGAACTCTATCTAGTGCCAATGTTGCTGATTGATAGTTATAACCAAAATCTCCTGTAGTTCGAGCTTCATTAATGAATACTTCAGCAAGAGTTAAAAGGGCATCAATATTGTTTTTATCTTTTTCTAGATCTGCTACAGCCGAACTGTAAATATTTTGAATTCTATCCATTTCTTCATTAGACCCAAGAGCAAGCTGTCGCTCCTTAAGCTCGGGGATATCAAATCCTTTGGATTTGTCATCAGAATGATGGTGATTATGATGTGAATGATCGGAGCCATGTGAATGCCCACAACTTGAGTATGATAAGATGACTAATGCGATAAAACTCATTTGTATTATTAAATTCTTCATTTTCTTAGTTTTTTGGATTTTTATAAATTAAGAATGG
>JALEGO010000692.1 GCA_022763165.1 Flavobacteriales bacterium | reverse complement strand
CTATCTCATGTATGGCTTGTATTCGTCCAGATTCAATTGAATCTGGTCTAAGGCTTTGAAATACAGTTTTTCCAGAAACTGAATATTTTAAAAACCCAAAGTCATTATTAAGCCCAACATACATAATTCCATCGCGAGAGAACAATAAACTCCTAGTTCTTAGATCTTTAGACTCATAAACTTTATGCCAATTTTCTCCATCGTACTCGAGTAAATAAGCATCATTGGCAACATATATTACACCTCGATAGTCCTGCACAATTGCTTTGTTTTGAGGTTGCGCATCATAACCTTTCTTTGAATAAGAAAAGTTAGTAACTGGTAACCGCCCTCTGTCCAAAACCGGTTGCGCCTCTAAAATATTGACAAGAAATATAAAAATCGACCAAAAAAAATACTTCACAGAATCAAATTACAGCATTTCCGGAATTAAGACAAACAAAAATTCTCCGCTCTAATATCACTATTTGAGGACTAATTTTTTGATTTTTACTGAATTCTTGGATCTAAACTGCAGGTAGTAAATCGACTTTGAAAATTTAGACATGTCTAAAATGTGGTCTTCCGAAGAAATTAGGTTCTTTGAAAGCCGACTTCTACCACTGCAATCCACAACATTAACACTTTCAAATTTTTCTTTTGTGAACTCAAAATAAACTACTCCTGTGGATGGATTTGGAAAAACCTTAATAATTGAATTATCATTGTCATTTTCATTTACAGATGTATGACCTATGCTAAAGGCTCTGATTAAAGTATCGTTCGAGGCATCGATCACGGTAATATCGTAATTTCCAAAACAAAGATTATTAACCGAGGACGCAGTATCATGCAAATTTGTACTCCATTGATAATTATAGGGAGGAATACCCCCAACAACGTTCGCGGTGGCAGATCCATCACAAGTTCCGTCCTGACTTATACCGTCAGAATTAATGATAATATCGAAAGTTAATGGGAATTTTACTGTTCCTTTATTGCCCCTTGTAGATTCATAAAGGTCCTTTTTATTTGTTTTTGTGACAAAACAACCAATCACCCCATTCGGCCTCCAAATCTCCACATAGTAAGCCGCACCATTAAAAGAAGCTGCATCTGTCCAATTAAAAAGTAGTTGAGATTGATTCAATACTTTCAAAGTATCAAGAATTGCAAACGAATCGGGATTTTGAGGGAAATTTCTATAAATAAAGAATCCCTGAATTGTCGGATCTTGCCAATTTCCATATTTAACCCAATAGCATTTGGCTTGATGATTGGCTCCATTTAAGCCTGGTACTCCAACCACATAAAGGTGCATGGTTTTATGCGCTGGACTCAATCCGCTTTCATAACCACATTGATCTACCAATGAAATTTTATATCGATGAGAGGAAATACTGGCATCAGAATTGACATCAAAATATAAACTCAAACTATCATAAGGAACTGAATCTATGAGATTAAATTGCCCAAAGGCGGTCGGAGACTCTCTATAAATGTTGTAATGCGACATGCCTTGTAAGTTTGTATCCTTGGACCACACGACAATGTTGTGGTTTGTTAGACTATCCACAGTAAGTAAGCAAATAGGGTCACCTATTGGTTTAGCACCTTGAACTTTTACCACATCGGTTAAAACACATGTATCGTTGGATGTTTGCAAGTAATATTTTGCCTGAATCCCATATGTGCCTGGAGCAATCCCATTAAAAGTTTGATCAACCGGACCTGCGCCTGCGTAAGTATTAAACAAGCTAAGGGGGCCACCGCTAGGATCCGTACAAATAAATTCAGTTTGCTGGCCAGTGGTTGGAAAAGCCCCTTCAACCCTACAATAAACATATCCAGATGAGGCCGAACAGCTGTCTTCTTGTGTTTCCGTGTACAAACTTAAGCCTAGGGGAACACTGTCTTGCAGTGAAACTGTCACACTATTTTTGCAACTTGCTGCATCCGTAATTTCTAAAACATAGTTTCCAGCTGGAAGACCTGTCAAAGCACCAGCTGGACAGTTTAAACAATTATAATTATAAGGTGCTGCACCTCCAGTGTTGCTCGGTACAATTTGTCCATCATTATTGCCACATGTAGGACTCACATTCGCAAATCCTATCGTTAAAGGTGCAGGTTCAGTCACGTTGAAGGAATCAATTTTAGTGCAGTTTCCATCTGTAATCGACACATAATACAAGCCTGCTTTTAAATTATTAATGCCTTGAGCAGTAGAACCGGTAGACCAGAAATATTGATTGTTACCGCTAACACTCAGGAGAATGTGTCCATCGTTACCCCCATTGCAGGTCACATTGCCAATGTTTGCATTGATGATGTTGGGAGCACCTATATCATTGATCAATACCGGCTTGGAGTTTTGACATCCATTGGCATCCGTGGCTGTTACATAGTATATGCCTGAAAAAAGTGAATCAATTGATACTGTTGTATCACCTGTTGACCATTCATAGGTGAAAGGACCTGTTCCATTAATTGAGTTTACAATTGCAGCACCTTGACTCAAACCGCAAAAAGTACCAGAATTGTTTGTAGTAAATCTTAAACTTGGGCCAACTTCAATTTGAACAGTATCATGGTATGTTATGACACTACCACATGAAGTCACTATCTTACAGCTTATCGGATAATTACCTGATTGGGAAAAAGTAAATTTAATAAAATGATCCCCGGTAATGATGCCTTGACCGTTCCCAAAATTCCAGGTATAGCTAAAAGCAGGAACACCCAAAATTTCAAACTGATACTCATCTTTAAAACAGATGTCCGTTGGATAGTGATTTATTTTTGCTGCGCCCAATACTCCATTTGAAAGATATATGCTTTGTCCAGAAATACTTTTTAAGCTGTTATCCCCTAAATATATGTAGGTAACTTCTATTGAAATGGTGGTATCAGAAATTTGAGGTGCATTATGAAAATAGTGGTAATTATCCGTACCTGTAAGTGTGTCATAGAATAAAGTGCCATCGGGATAATAGAATTTCCAAACCACGCTATCTACATTAGTCTCTTCCAAAGCCAATTTTACCTTATCGAGAAAACAAGTTGTATCCGCTTCTTGCCATAAGATTCCAGAGGAACCGTTAGGCCAAAACCCTGATTTTGTTGAAGAGATTAGTCTTACATTATTGTTCGTTGAATCCACGTATTTGGTATATACATCATAATTCCCTCTAAACGGTGGGTGAAAAAAGGCACTCTTATTGTTAAAAGTATCTTTGAAAATCTGACCATTTTCATGAGTTGCGTAGTGAATTCTCTTAATGTTAAATTCGTCCACACCAACACTACTGTCCACTATATCAAAACCACCTTGGATCAAATCTAAGGTATATTGAACATCCTCTCCATAAACAAAAATCGACTCGTTTGTCGCATGACAGCCACTTGTGTCCCTAACCTCTAAAAAATACTCTTCTCCTGATAGATTTTTAATGGTGTGAAAAGGACCTGAAGCGATTGTTGAATAAATGGTATTGTTGCCGAGAGCATCAAGAAGCTCGAAGGAATAATGATTTGATCCACCATTGACTACAAGTAATATTTCTCCATCGTTAGAAAATTTATCAGAAGGGGTAGTAATTAAATTGTTCACCGTATATGTCGGTCCAGGATCAATGGTAAATGTATTTTGATAACATGTATTACCTCCGGTTGTTTTGACATCTAAATCATAGGTTGCGGGTATCAAACCTGTTCTGTCAGGATTGAAAGTTGTAACTCCATCCGACCAAATGTATTCGAGTCCTGCTGCACCGGTAATTAATATTTCACCATCATTGGCATCAATGCAAGTTTCATGTTTAACTATAGTATTCGTTACGCATTGAGAGAACATCAAGTTAATTGTGCATAACAACAATAATAAGGAACACAGAAATTTCATTCTTGAATTTTTTCCAAAATTAAGGATTCGTAATGAATAGAACAATGTATTTGAAATTTAGGCATTTAGACTTAAAAACTCTTTGGTTGGTTGTTCGTAAAAGGTATGGTGAGGTTATCATTCTTGTACATAGTAATGTTCATTATTCCAATTCAATTGTTTTCTCAAGAGATACGGAATTTTGGTTTTCGGGAGTATTTGGGTGGGCCACAAGTTTGGGGAGTTGTAGAAGACAATCAGGGCATTATTTACATTTCAACCAACTACGGGATATCATTTTATGATGGCGAGACATGGTCGGTTTTAGATTCAAGTGTCAAATCAAAGTATATCTTTAAACATAGAGACAATATCTACATAGGTGGTTATGGAGAGTTTGGCATGATTAAGCACGATTCTATTGGCAGGCCATTTTACAGGAAAATTTCAAAAACAATTAAAATTCATGGAATCTGCAGAACAATTTGTGCTGCAGACGAACAAGTAGTTTTCAATTTTAATAATTTTTGTTACGTATTTAATGAGCAAACGGAAACAATAACAAAACTAAACTTGCCCAACTCAAAGGACAGAATTATTGTTATTGACAACTCGTTTCATATACTTTCTAGAGACCATGGTATTGCAGAGTTCTCAATACAAAGAGGTAATATTAAGGAGTTTTCAAACTTAATCTCTGACAAAATATTAGAAATTATGGATTTGGACTCTAATCTTTTGATTCAGTCCGTTTCTGACTCACTTTTTTTATGGAATAAAAAAAATGAAATGGTCAAGAATATTTTCACTCCAATGAGCACAGGATTTGAGTTTATCAAGGGAGTCAGTCTTAGAGATAAACTGTTTTTTGTAACTGAACGCAATGGTCTTGTAAAAACAAAGAATACAGGTGAAATTATTAATATTTTAACATCAAACGATGGGCTACTAGTAAATTCAGGTCGTAGCATTTATGCTGATCGACAGAAAAATGTATGGGTTGGATTAGAGGGCGGTTTGAGCATCATTTCTGAAAAAAATGCTGTTAATCATAAGATTAAACACCTGGGACAATGTATAATCAATTTCAATGGTCAATTCCTAATAGCAAGCACCTCCGGTTTACTCAAATATGATTCGCTATTTGATAACAACAGTTTTATTCTGGAAAAAGGGCTTACAACACAATGCTGGGATATTCTTAAATTTAACGACAGTCATGCACTAGTTATTTCTAACACTGGAGTGATAGACCTCAATCAAGATCTTAAATCAAAGGTCATAATATCAGGAGATGCATATGGTCTGATGCGTTCAACATTGGATTCAAACCGGGTCTATATCGGACTAAAAGACGGTATAAAATCTCTGTACTTCAATCATAACAATTGGATCGATCAAGGTTATATTTATCGTGCTGAAGATGAATTAAAAGTGAAATTCATTCTTGAGCATAAAAACTATTTATGGTTCGATGGAGTGCATGAAGTGGGTAGTGGAAAAATCCAATTCAAGTTGGAAAGAGAGAACATTATCGTAGAAAAGATCAAAAGATTTGGCCAAAAAGACGGCTTACCCCATATGCCCTATTCTATTAAACCATGCAATTTTAATGATGAACTTCTATTTGGATGTGATAGCGGCTTCCTCAGATACAATGAGAAGCAGGACCTTTTCGTTAGATATGAAGAATATAATAATCTCATTGGGTTACGCTACATCCACAGATTAAAATATCAAGATCATAAACTGTGGTGTATAGCCTATGATGAATTAGACAATAATATTGTTGGTTATTTTGAAAGGACAAATGGCCGACTATCATGGAATAATATCCCTTTCAGGCCTTTTAAAAAAAATGCATTTCATGATATTTACATTGCATCAAATGGTAAGGTATACTTCACTGGAGTCAACAGCGTACTAGAATACGATCCCTCAAAAGAATTCGATTATGAAAAACCCTTCAACACTACAATTCGTAAAGTAGGAATCGGTGAAAAAGACTCAAGCATTTACTTTGGCAAAAAAGTCCCTTTAAAATATAATATCGATTACCAATACAACACACTTCATTTTAGAGTTGCAGCACAAGAATATGTGTCCAAAGAGAAAAAGTATTCCTTTTATTTAGAGGGATTTGATGCCTCTTGGAGTAACTGGAACACTTTAGCATCAAGGAGTTACACCAATCTGCCCGAAGGGAAATACACATTAAAAGTCAAGGGGAAAAACGATTTTGACATTGAAAGTAAAATCGACACGTTTACTTTTACAATAAATCCACCCTGGTATCGTACATGGTGGAGCTATGGTTCATATGCTGTTATTGCCTTTACATTAGTCACGGGTTCTACAAAAATGTACAACCGGAATCTAAAAAAGCAGGTCAAAGCCAGTACTTTTGAAATCAAGAGGAAGTCTAAGTACATCACCAAAAGTGTTGACTATGCTCAAAACATTCAAAAGGCTATCCTCAAGAATATAGAAGCACCTAACACCTTTCTATTCTTCAAACCTAGGGATCAAGTCAGTGGTGATTTCCCCTGGTATCATGTAAATGAAAGCAATCAAACTCGATTATACAGTATTGCAGATTGTACTGGACATGGTATACCAGGAGCATTACTAAGTATACTCGGCACTTCCCTCTTTGATGAAATTACCCACAATAACGAACAGCTTTCAACCAATGAGATTTTTGATATACTAAAAGCTAAAGTCACTGCGAAACTTCAATCTCAATATGAAAAATCAGAAGATGGTATAGATGCAGCATTGATTTCCATATCTAAGCAAAATCATTTGCAATACACTGGTGCAAACAATCCGATTTACATCATACGAAAAGAACCGCTCAAACAACATCAAAAATTATCCTCCTATCAAAGCCTAGAAGTATCTCAATCTCTACTTTATGAGTTGAAACCAGACTTTATTACTTTGGGCTACAATAGAACAGATAGAGACTTTTCTAAAATCGAGCTAAAACTGGAAAAAGGAGATTGTGTATATCTGTTTTCAGATGGTTTTATGGATCAATTTGGAGGCGCATCTGGAAAAAAATATGGCTTAAAGAGGTTTAAAGAATTATTACTCCAAGTAGAGCCAGAGCATATGCATGTCCAAAAGGAAATGATTGCCAAAGCTTTTGCCTCATGGATGAATGAATACAATCAAGTAGATGATGTCAGTGTATTGGGAATAAGGATTTAAGCTGATCAAAAGGATATGCGCTATGCCCCAAGATTTTATCTTTGCAAGATGGGGAGAATCAGAATAGTTAAAAATCGTTCAGACATTGGAGCAGGAACTAGAGGTTCCGATATGGGCATAGATGCCATCGAAATTGCCGCAATCAACGCAGGTAATTCCTTTTTTACACAGCACGAATTCACAGATGTGGCGACCCACAATGAAACGGTTTATAATAAGGTTAAAAATACTTTTGCAAAGCGCATCAAACATGTGGTTGAGCAATGTGAAAGGGTCTCTAATGCTGTTCAAAACACGCTTAAGAACGATGAATTTCCATTAGTGCTTTCAGGAGACCACTCTTCAGCTCTTGGCACGATCAGTGGCATCAAAGCACAATTTCCTCAAAAAAGATTAGGCGTGGTTTGGATTGACGCACATGCCGATCTCCATTCACCCTTTACCTCTCCTTCCGGAAATGTTCATGGCATGCCTTTAGCTGCTGCTCTTGGTGAAGATAATCTCGAACATCAAATCAATGAAATTGAAGCGCCCACTAAAAACAGTTGGGCCCAATTAAAAAATATCGGCATCAAAGGATCTAAAATAAATGCGGAAGATCTCATTTTCATTGGTGTAAGAGACACAGAAGAACCCGAAGATGCCCTAATGGAATCTAAAAAGATTAGGAATTATCCTGTTCATGAAATACGCTTTAGAGGCTTAGACAAATGCTTGTCTGAAATTACTGAAACTCTGAGTAAATGCGATATGATTTATATCTCATTTGATGTTGACAGCATGGACAGCGACTTGGTGTCTAAAGGAACTGGAACACCTGTCTCAAAAGGTTTCGACCCTTCAGAATGCATTGAAATTATCAATTTAATTCTCAAAACTAAAAAAGTAGTTTGCCTCGAGCTTACAGAAGTCAATCCGCTCCTTGACAATAAAGGAAATAAAATGGCTGAAACCGCTTTTGAAGTGTTAGATGCAGTTGCGGGGAATCTGTAAGCTTCCTTCAATTATATTTAGTTTAAGATTTCCTTGATTAGATAATAAAGTCTAAAACAAGTGTATCCTTTCTGCTCTTTGCGGTTATATCAATAAAGATCTTAATTCCTTAAATTTTATGACGTCAAAAACCGCCTTAATTCTCGCTGCTTTAATCATTTCAATCACAAGTTTCTCCCAAATAGCTGTTAAACCCCAAAACGCCACGAGTAACCCTCTAGATTCACTTATTCAAAACCTAGTTACGGATGGCATAATTCTTAAAAGCTATAGTATTAACCAATCTGAGCACTCAGAAGCCATAGGGTCATTTGAAGATTCCACTTTAGGCCTAGGTTTGGAAAAAGGTATCATTTTAAGCTCAGGTAGTGTTAGACCTGTATTCCAAAAAAATGACAGTTCAAAGCTTACTGGTGTCCAAAGCGCAGAAGGAACGAAGATTCTTAAAGGGAAAGATCATGAAATGCAAGAAAAATCGAAATTCTATCAGGTATCAAAAGGACATCAAATACTAGAATTAGAAGCAATTTTAGGAGCAAGAACTTTTGATGGTTTGCGATTAGAACTCGAGTTAATCCCAACAAGTGACACGCTATCATTTCGATATTTATTTGGTTCAGAAGAATACGATGAATATGTAGGCAGTACTTTTAATGATGGTTTTGCCTTTTTCATTTCAGGTCCAGGACTCTCCAAAAATGAAAATTTAGCAGTAATTCCTGGAACCCAAACCCCAATAAGCATAAATAATGTAAATAATGGCAACCCGGGAAACCCTAAATTAAAACCAAAGAATCCAACTTTTTACGTTAAGAATGAAGATTTAAAAATCCAATATGATGGACTTACAACACTTTTGGAAATCAAACAAAAAGTCGAGCCAGGGAAGACCTATGTCATCACGATTGTTATTGCAGATATAGCTGATGGCATCATGGACTCAGGGGTGTTGATTGAAAACAGCAGTATTATGTCATATTCTGACAGCTATGTTGCACATTTTAGTTCTAATAGTTCTTCTCTCAATCAAGATGCTCTCACTGTGACCGAGACTGTTGCTAAAAAGTTAATCCAAAAACCAAAACAAAGAGTTTTGATAACCGGACATACCGATGCTGATGGCAGCTCAGAATACAATCTCTCCCTTGCCGAAGATCGCGTAAATGAAATTGTAGATGAGCTGAATTATCATGGTATTCCCACCGATCAAATCATTACTAGTTTCAAAGGAGAATCAATGCCTATAGCAGACAATTTTGATAATACTGAAAAAGGGAAAAACCGTAGAGTGGAGATGAGAATTTTGGGTGAAAATGAATGGATAGATGAAATGATAGAACCAAAAACTCAAAATGTATCTGATCTTTCGGCTCAAAGCAATCCATTCCAAAATGAACTCTATTTAAACTATAGTTTGACCAGTGTTGATACTAACACTGAAATTGCCATTATTGATGCTTTTGGAAAGCTCATCAAACGTATAAAAGTTTTAGGCAACGATCAAGGTCAAGTATTGGTTCCAACTAGCCATTGGTCAAGTGGAAAATACAACTGTTCTTTAATAGAAAACAATAAAATATCAAAGACCATTAAAGTCTTAAAAACAAATTAGTTACATCGTTATTTTTATTTAAGTTTTTCAGAACCTCCAAAAAAAATAACTTTTTTTTGGGGGTTTTTTATTTCATGATTGTCACCCTTTAAACATAAAAAATATCAATCATGAAAAATTATAAATTTCAATTCACAATTATTCTTTCTTCTATTTTACTATTTACCGCCTGCAGGAATAATGATTGGGAATGTAAACGAGCAAAAGGTCCTATTGTAGAAGATATTCATGAAATGAATACCATCGAATCTGTCAAACTAAAACTGGACGCAGACATGAAGATCATCTTTGACGAAAATGCGAATCAAACTACGCTCAAAGTATCTGGAAAAGAAAACATCATGGATAAAATATCCATTCAAGAATTTTCCAAAGAACTAACTATTGGATTTGACGGTTGCTATAAAGGGAATGCTCAGATTTCTTTGGAACTGATTACTCCATCTATTGAGGGTATATCTCTAAATGGCAGCGGCAACATTACTTCTTCTGGCACGAACACAACCGAACTTTTAGAAATCGCTTTGAACGGGGCTGGAAATATTGACCTTGACTTGAATGTTGATCAACTCTCAACAGAACTTGATGGTTCAGGAAACATATCTTTAATAGGTACCGCAGATGATCACGACCTAGAAATTGATGGCTCAGGCGATATCAAAGCGTTTGACCTGAACACCAACACCACGAAAATTAACATCAGAGGCTCCGGAGATGCTGATGTGAACGTCCAAGACTATTTGGAGGTCAAAATATCTGGAAGCGGAAATGTAAGATACAAAGGCTTCCCTGCATTAGAAATCGATGTAGAGGGTTCAGGCGACATCATCAGTTACAACTAGTTTCAAAATCAATCCTTTCAATTATGAAAAATTTAATAACATTTCTATTACTACTTTCTGCGCTATTCAGCTTTTCACAAGAAGAAGACCTAGCAGAAAATGAAATGATTGCACAATTGTCAATCATATATCCAGTAAGTACAAATGGCTATATGGCCAGTAAATACACCAACCGACTAAGCATCAATGTAATCAGTGGTTATGCCAATGCGGTCAATGGCTGTGAGATTGGAGGTGTAGTCAATGTCCTAAAAGACAGCATGTACGGTGTGCAAATTGCCGGTTTTGGAAACGTTGTTGGTGGATCTTCAAATGGATTTCAAGCAGCGGGGTTCTTCAATTTGGTCAAAAAAGATGTTCAAGGAGTTCAAATAGCAGGATTCTCAAATGTAGCTACAGATTCTGCATTAGCACTCCAAATCTCAGGTTTTACCAATGTCTGTAAAGGCGCTCTTTATGGAGGACAGGTAGCAGGATTCAACAACCTTTGCGCAAGTGACTTACAGGGTGGACAAATTGCAGGATTTGCCAATACTATTCATGGTAATCTAAAAGGGCTTCAAATGTCAGGTTTCTCCAACGTCACAACAAAAGATGTTGAAGGTTATCAGGTAGCAGGGTTCTTTAATTCTGCAAAAAATGTCAATGGCGGACAAATTGGATTCGTAAATGTTTGTGATAGCATGTATAATGGAGTGCCCATTGGATTCTTCTCCTTTGTAAAAAAAGGATATAAGAGGTTTGCTATAGGTACGAATGAAGTATTCTATGGAACCGCCCAATTCAAAACTGGTGCAACCGCATTCCACAATATATTTTCTTTCGGTTTAAGACCGACCAACAATGATTTTGCCTTGGGCTATGGTTATGGTATTGGCACCGGATTTGACTTCGGAAAACGTTGGACTGCGGAATTCAACGGAGTGGTGCATCACATTCTGGAAGATAGAATTTGGGAAAGCCGATTAAATCTTTTATCCACAATCAACTTGCAATTAGAATATAGCCTGAGCAAGCATTTGGGGATCTTTGCTGGACCCAGTCTTAACTTTCATGTAAACGATCGATATGATTATGATGGAGATGGTCCATTCTTATCATCAGTTGCGCCAAGTTGGAGCTTTTTATCGGAAACTGACAATTATACAGATTATAAAATGTGGTTTGGACTAAGTCTAGGATTACACCTCAAATAGAGCAGAATAAGATTGAAACCGTCTTTTCGGTTTACAAGTTAGGTTTTTGAGTTTAGCCTTCGACTACGCTCAGAGACCTAACACTTTTTAATGATATCCGGATTTCCAATTAATTAATAAACAACAGCCCTTACTTATTCTGAACTATTAGAATTGAGCGTCAGGGACATCTCTAAACTCCCCTAATCTTTTGGAATTGAAATTGTATTTTAAACCTAACTGAATTGAGGGCGCCTCAAGAGTGAGGTTATATCGATATTCAGTAAAAACGGCAAACGGAGCAACCCGATATTCAATACCATTACCAAGTTCAACAGAATGCTTATGACTAATATCACCTTGAAGTTGGCCACTTTCTAGTGATCTAAAACTGTGTCGGTATATTGTTTTATTTAAGTAAATTGACAAATTATGGTTGTGCAACACAACCCACTCAACAACACTTCCAAGTCTGCGTTCGTTGTGCTTAGAAATACTACCTATTAGTCCTACATTCAGTCCTCTTATCACTGGTGTTGTAAACCTCAAATCGTAGGTGGTATTATTATTAAACTCCTGTTTGATTGCAAGACCTAAACCCATGAAACTTTTAGGTCTTTTAAATTTGGTTTTGTTAACCCACTTATCGGGGTTTTCTTGGGAACTCCCATATATACAAATACCAAGTATTAATATGATTATTAATGCGATTGCTTTCATTTTTTGTTGTTTTCAATGACCAAATAACGAACAAACTTTGAGTTGGTTGTCTTTGAAATTCAAAAATCTTACTCGTTCAGATTCAATAAGTAGACTTAACTACTTGATTTTTAAACGAAAATGATCGTTATGACTTCAATAATTAAACATAAAAAAGCCATTGAAATTTCAATGGCTTCGTGACATGTAAAGTTAATGGGCGATTTTTTATTAGTCACATATTACAAAGTCGTCTCCAGAATCACTGTCAGAAAAAGTGTGGATTTTATCTCCATCAACGTATAATTCATATCCAGCTTTTACAGGCTTTTTCTCTTTATCATTTCCGTCAACTTCAAAAGAATTTGTTGATCCATTTCCTCTAATAGACACTCGAATGTCACTAGAGCATTTGTTCACAATATATACATCGAAGTAGCCGCCTCTAACTTCAACTTTGATTTCTGCTTTACTCTCTTTTTCAGTTGCCTCAGAATTATAAGTAATGAAACAAGTCAGTGCTAAAGTCAGTGATAAGAATAAGTTTTTCATTTTAAGTTTGTTTATAGTTTGATAATAATCCAAACGTACTCAAACTTGAAAGAAAGTGACTTTAAGAATTATCCTGAGGAGGGATTTAATTATCCTTGTGAACTGAGTTCGGTTTTCACCGGTTCCTCAACTTTTTTTTCAGAAGGCTTTGGCTTGATCATGGGCGGCAATTCAAGTTCTCCTGAAACACCACGATGAGGATGCCTAGGAACTCCATTGTTCTTATAGTAATCCCAAATGAACCGCAAATCATGCTCCATATCATCAGTCGCTTCAATTAAAGGACCTATCATAAAGGCCTTCCGATCGTAATCCCAAGCGACCAATTGCAAGGGCACATTAGCTTGACGTGCTATGTGCCAGAAACCGGTTCTAAGTCTTTGTGTTTTGAATTTTGACCCTTCAGGTGCAAGAGCCATAACGAAGGCCTCATGTTCTTCAAACATTTTTGCCACTTGACCGACCATACCTCCTTTGGCATTCTTATTTACTGGTATGGCGCCTAACATTTTTAATATAGGGCCTTGAATACCATTAAATGCATCATGAGTTACAAGTAACTTTAAGGGTACTTTTTCATCTACCGCAGCACCAAGTGATAGTACTACATCCATATCACAAGTATGAGGACCTATTAGAAGTAAAAACTTCATAGGATGCGGAGGCAATTGACCATCCACTTTCCAGCCCTTCAACTTGAATACGCATCGAGCTATTTCTCTTAAAATCATCTATCCACCAAAAAGGCAAAGTTAGGGTTTAAAACAAAACGAAGCAATTTACATTTATCAACAGATTATCAAGAACGTATGAATCTTAAAAAACATTTTATCTTAGTCTTAAGATAATAACAGCTTATGCCTGATTCTAACAAATTACAGCAACAGATCAACGCCTTGCTTGAAATCCAAAGGCAAAATGCTCCGCAAACACTTTCTCTTGAAGAGCTGAAAGAAGTTAGTTCGAGTATGAATATCAGCGAAAATGATTGGTTGGATTTAATGGAAAAGGCAGATCAAAATATCCAAAAAGCAAAAGAATCTATTGTTCAAAAGAACTATTCAGATGCCCTTACGCTAGCGCAGGAGGCAGTAGCAATAAACCCTAATGTAGAATCTGGGAACTCTGTTGTTGCTCAATCTTATCTCAT
>JALEGO010000691.1 GCA_022763165.1 Flavobacteriales bacterium | reverse complement strand
GTCCTCCAACCCCTTCCTATGTTTGCCCTTATAATTGTATTAGGTTTTATGTCAAATTTGACGAGTGTTCTAGGAGTGAAAATTTCACCAAATTGATTGTGCTTATCTAACCGGATTCCGGCAATCCAAGTCAGCTTATCATTCAAGAGCTTCAAAGTATTTTCCCCGAAAATTCCAAAAATGTTTTCATGCCTGGAATATTCTCCTGAATAGGACCTTAGAAGGGTGTTTTCAGTAAAACTAATATTCTCAGTAATATCCAGATACCGAAAGCTCACCCCAGCTTTCACTAAGTTGTTTTTGTACTGAAATTCATATTGAAAATTACTATAGATATTCAATTGATCGGCATCATATCTAACTGTACCGAAATATGAATTTTGATCTTGATAGAAACTTGAACCAAAAAACAAAAAATTATGATTGTCATTCAAACGATAACCGGTCTTTGTCCAAACTTCAGGTTGATTTATTTGAACAACTTGTCCGTATACATTTGAGCTTCCTTTGTCCCTGTCATGGTTAAAATTAGTTTGCCCTCCTATTCTTTGTTCATTCAGCATTCTGAATCCTATTTTACTGTTCCATCCCCAATCATTTTGATTACCATATTTTAATTTATTGGAAATCATATATCGCGTAAGTTTTGGTAGGTCTAGAAAATTATCATTGTCTCGGTCAAATTCATTAGAAGGTTGAACTGAATGAAGAGCGATTAAATTACTCCATTTTCCTTTTTTAACAGCAAAATTGGTGTTGAAATGCTTTTCTGAAAAACTATTAATATAAGCATTGAGAAACAGTCTATCAGTATTGTCAGGCTCTTTGGTTTCCACATTGATTTGTCCACTAATACTCTCAAATCCTTGCAAAACACTGTTCGCCCCTTTTGAAACATATATATTATCAACCAAAGTTCCAGGAATGCTGCTAATGCCATATGTATAGGTTAGCCCTTGGATCATGGGGAAGCCATCCACCAATATTTGATTATATACACCTGAAAGACCCAAAATTCGAAGTTCCTTCGTATTGGTAATAACGTTGGTGGTTTGTGGTTGAACTGTGGATTGGGTCTCGAAGCATCCAGCTAAATCACAGCATGCTGCTTTACCCAATTCTGTCTGAGTAATCTGTTCTATTTTAGCTGGCTCTATATCAGAGATAAATACTCCACTTCTTTCCCCTTCAACCACAACTTCGTCCAGAGTTTTGGATTCACTCAATTTGAAGACCACAAATTTTTGGTTGGAAATGTCTATTGTATCGGATGTATATCCAATAAAGCTAGCTACCAAAAAATTGTTTGAGTGATCTTTTGATAACTCAAATTGTCCATCAACTCCTGTTGTTATGCCAAAACTAGTATTAGACCAATAGACATTTGCCCCAATTAAAGGTTCATTTCGTACGTTCGTTACTTTCCCTATAACATTTTGTGAAAATAGGGCATGAGGTAAAAGTATGGTTATTGTTAATATTAGTTTCTTTAGCAATTCATAGAACTTTAGCACCAAAGTCTAAAATTTGACTTTATACGGTTTTTCATTAGGGTTTTCACAACTGCCAGTATTTTCAATAGCCGAATAAATTTCTTTTTCGCTTATTAAAGAGGGGTCATAAATAATATCAAAAATACTAGTTGCAGCTGTCTTGGATGCTTCACAAGAACTGACGCCTTTAAGTTTTTCAACATTATCAGAAATCATTTTAAGATCTGTCTTGCAAGTGATACCCTTAACTTTAGTCTGGATCTTTTTTTTGCTATTATCGTTCTGAACAATCTTAGTTGGTGATTGTGAGAGAGCAACGGGCATCGAAGTAAGGGTAATTATCACAGAGAAAAGTATTGTAAATAAATTCTTCATGTTACTCAATTGTCTTTAGAGGTTTTATTTGCTTTTGCAATACAAAGTTACAAAATCCTAAAATTGGAATGAAGAAAACCTGGTGGGATTGCTTGTGGCTAACGTTTTAGGATATGAAATGTTAGGATTTTCTTCGGATTGTGCGTTGGGAAATCCTATATTTTATATCCCTTTGTTGGCTTTAGTTTTTGTTATTGAAATAGCTACTCCACAAAAAGAGTACCGTCATTATAGTCTTCAATAGGTATAAATCTGATTCCCGTTGGATTTACACTCATTATTATATCGACTATGGTCGTATGAAATAATTGCTTAGAACTATGTTCTTTCATTCGAAAAACTAATCTTTCTTCCAAAGGTATTTCTTCCAAGGCCTTTTTGTCCAATACTATCTTTTTAACATAGGCTATTGTTCTTTTTTGGATTTCGCAATCAGACAAAACTGGGTCAATGCATTGGATTCGATTAATTATATGTAAAGCCCAGTAATCTTTGTGCAATTTATCATTTATTTGGTCCCTAATCACTGCAGGAATTAATTGAACTCCTGAAATATTTAATGGTTCCAGTACATTGAAAATGTTCTTTGAAATCACACTTGATGGAGTAGATAAATAGTCTGCTAATACCGGTTTCTTAGGAATTGGGTGTCCAATCTTAAATTTCATCAATTCCGGATTTTCTATTTCCACTTTTTTGTGAAAGTAGCGAGGTCCTTCATCATCTTCATTTAATAAAGGGACAGATGGTTCATTTGAACTTAAAATCACATAATAGTCAAATTCATTTTCCATCATTAAATTTCTTTCAATACCTTTATTGAAGCCAACGTTTTAGGATATGAAATGTACGGAAATTATGAGACTTGTGCATTGGCCATTTGCGTATATTTTATATCCCTTGTTGCCCCATTTTATTTTTTTTCTACAAACTCACCATAAATCCATCCTTCAAGATATTCTCTCAAATTAGGGTTGTATACTTTGATTCTATACCATTTTTCGGAAACTTCATTTGTGCTAGACTCCAATATTTCAAAGTCTGTAAATAATGGTAGAAGCATTATTTTTTCAGAATCTTTGGTTGACTTTTGCCTTAAAATAACGTTGCTTTTCCAGGTAAAGCAATTTGTTCCTTTGTAGATGTATGAATCGTAATAAGGATTAAGCCTAATGGATATATTTTGATTCTTGTCATCAATTGACTGTTTTAAGGTTTTATCAACACTCAAATTCGTTGATGTCTCGTGATAACATATTTTATCATAACCGGAACCGGAAAACCCCGAGCTAATCATAGTTAATTCAATGGGGAGTTTATCTATAGATTGTATGCTGCCATTTTCACCATAATTGTCGAAAATTTCTTTATCGATTAATTTTGAGTTTTCGAAATACAACTTGCCGAATAGATTTTTGCCTTCTCCTGAAATAAAATATAGAGCTATTAAATCTCCATTTTCATCAAAGTATTCCGTAATTTGGATATATGGCACTTCATCATATGGATATCCATATTGACATTTTCTAATTATACCATTTTCATCTGTAAATAAATTCACATATTTTTCGTCTTCTGATTCGTAATGATGCGTATACCCGATTTGTTTTAGGTTTAACTTTTGAATGGACCTAATAATTGGATCAATTTTCGATTGCTGTGAAAAGCTCAAATTAATCAGAAGAGCGCAAAAGAGGAATAATAAAACCTTAGTCATATTTAAGTTTACTGGTTTACGAAATTTGGGGCAACGTTTTAGTATATGCAAAGGTGGCAAAATTGATGGCTTTAGTGTTGGGCATTTTGGCTATTTTGTATATACCTTGTTGGCTCAAGTTTCTTCCTTTAAACATAACATTTCTTTGATAAAGACAAGCGGAGGATATGAGAAATTTGGAGTCTCCCGTCCTTTAATATCGGATATTTTCCAATTCGAATAGTTCAAAAATTCCATAAAATAGAAATTCAGGTTCAACCACTTTAACCCCTTTAATTGCCATTGTTTCCAGAGGAATGAGTTTTCAAAATCATCCATGGGCCAGTTTAAAGTTTCAATAGAAGTTAATACTTGCAATAATTCACTATCTAAAGACGGCCTGTCAGGTAATCCCAAATTATTCACTAAATTAATCAGTTCTTTTGTTGATACGATTTCATCGAACTGACTTGAATCTAGAAATCTTGATAAATTATTTTTGGAGTAGATTTCCTCATTTGAGGAGCATTGTTCAAAAGTATCATTATTGAATGGAGTATAGCGATAAATAAAATGATCAGCTTCCTCCCAAAGTTCAAAATATTTAGTTATCCAATTGAAATTAGCATTGAGTAGAATTTTGAAATTATTTTCAGTCTCTTGAATTTCTCCAATAAATTGTCCTTGAAATTCTATTTTGAACATCCAATATTATTTGAGCCAACGTTTGGTGTAAAGTTATGTGTTTGTGAGCTTGCGAGCAAATATTGACTTTACACTTTGTTGGCTAATTGTTTAGTTAAATATTGTAAACTCTTTTGAATATTATACCTTCTTTTCGATAAACTGCCATGCAAACTCCATCTCCTTTTCTAAAATAGTATTCGGGAGTAGAATTCAAAATCCACTGGTTTTTCTGTTTTTTGATTAATACATTTATCCATTCATCTTTACACTGCAAAGTCTCAATTTTTTGCATCGACTTAGTCCATAAATCGATTTCATCAGGATTAACTTTAACTACAAATCTATAATCAAATGAGGATGATCCGGGAACGCCAGAAAGATCTCTTGAATTCTTAAATCCATTTACATTAAATAATTCAAAGTCAGAGTTCTGAATTCCACTAAACATTTTGATTTCTTGACTCAAGGTCCAATTTCTCTGATCTAAATCAGAATAATCTACACTATCTCTTAGAGTTTCATTTTTGCATCCGCAGAACACGAAAAAACAGAAAAGTATTTTTAGAAAGTCTTTCAAAATCTTGGAAATATTTGCCAACGTTGACTGTAAAATTACGTTTTTTGGACGTAGGACAAAAAATTGATTTTACACATTGTTGTAGCAATGTGCTATTTACTAAGCTTTAGTATCCTCCGTGCACCCTGAATCACTAAAATGAATACGATGGAGCCTACAACTAAATCTGGAAT
>JALEGO010000690.1 GCA_022763165.1 Flavobacteriales bacterium | reverse complement strand
TTTTCTGATATATAGGCATTACCTTCTGTATTAAGACTAAATCCATTTTTAAAAGTAGCACCTTGACCAATATATACTTGTCCAACATTTCCATCCGCAGTGAAGAAACCATTTCCATTGGACATTGAAATAGTATAACCTCCCCATCCTGTACCAAAACCTGAGTACATATTATGAATGATGGTTCCATTAGCGTTTTTTACCAGCATAGAACTTTGTTGAACGGAATCGTGTTGAATATTCAATTTGGCTTGGGAAGATGTAGTTCCAATTCCGACATTGCCATTCTTGATAATTACGGCACTATCAGGAGCACTATACAAAACGTTGCCATCTAAGGTCCAATCATTATCATTTGATGTTAAGGCTGAGAAAGCCGTTTTGTGGAAAACTCCATTTGGTGCAACTGTTATCAAGGTGTCCAGTGTTGCATCATGAACAAGTCCTTCGGCTCTTATAGGATCAACATTATTAACTATGTGTAGCCTATTAGTAGGAGCATCTGTATTTATTCCGACCCAACCTGTCGTTCCAACATATAAGTCTGTCTCATAACCGGTTGGAGCTAATAATCCACCACCAGTCACACGACCAATTTCAAAATCAACATTATCTCTCCAAATACCTGTTTCTTTTGAAAAATATTTCATGAAACCTGTTCTTTTATTGTTGGAAGCGTCAACAATAACACCGGCTGTTTCCTTATTGATGTAAATGTTGCCGTCTATTTGCAATTTTTCATCTGGAGCACTTACTCCAATTCCTACGTTATGTCTACTAGTTATGGTCATGTCTTCTTGGCTATTGACAGCAAATCTCAAATCTGCACTATCCGCATTTACTTTTCTGGCATAAACGCCATGATATTGAAGGTCTGCGGCACTGTTGTCGTAAGTAGCAAAACCAACTCCGGATATTCTGTCACTTGTTGCAGGGTTGTCATTAACTGTTAAGACCTGTAAGTCTGCGATGGTTGAACCAGACAATGTATTACGTTTAACTTCAATTCCGGCACCAGTTCCAGATGTCACTTTATGCACATAAATTCCAGGTTCAGAAGATATTTCCTCCCTAATATGGAGTTTGGCATTAGCTTGAGTCGTTCCAATCCCAACATAACCATCAGATTGAATTCTCATCCTTTCTGTAGCAGAATTATCTCCATCTGCAGTGGTTTTGAAACTTAGCCTGCCGGGCATGTCATTAGTACCAATTTGTCCATCTGAATGTGCTTCGATCACTGCTGCATCAATATATCCAGTACCATCATATCCTTCGAAATTAATGAACCCAATACGGTCATTATCTTGCAATACCAGTGGGGCAGAAGGAGTTCCATCTGCAGTTCTGAATTTAATACTATTGTGCGGATCAGAGTTGTAATTATCCATGAAGATAGATTGTGTGTCAGATGATTTCATTCTGAATTCTGTTCGCGTTCCTCCATCGATAACTAACTCAACATCAGGTGCAGTAGTCCCAATCCCTACGAAACTATTTGAAGCGATGGTTAATGCATCAGTGGCATCTACTCTCCAATTGAATGCGTTAGAAGTTCTCCATGTCCAGGGGTCACCTCCATTTGAAGGGTCTGGTTGCATCAATAACAAAGATCTACCTCCGCCTGAGGTAAATTTACTCATCGTGTACCCTGGAATAAGATTTTCTGTGAGAACGTCTAGTTCTGCAGTAGGGCCTGTCGTACCAATACCAACTTTTTGATCCTTTACCGTGATTGTACTATCAAAAGCACTATACATTGTGTCACCATCCAGGGTCCAATCACCATCATTTGATGAAAGTGCAGAAAATGCTGCTTTATGCAAGACACCATTTGCGTCTACTGTGATAACCGTATCCAATGAAGGATCATTAACTAAGCCTTCTAGTTTTACAGGATCAGAAGCACTGGTGACATGCAGCTTATTGGTAGGAGCATCTTCACCAATTCCGATAGCTCCAGCATCTGCATTGAGAATCGTATTGTTTCCTATTTTATTTATGTGTAAAGGAACACTGCCATGCGATTGCACCCAAGAATAGGTGGCATCGGCCCCTAAGACTACAGATTTATTAGAGCCACCTTCGACTTTTAAACCTTCGTTAAACGAACTTGGATCAGAATCAACAGATTTTAGATGTAATGTTGCATTTGGTGAAGTGGTCCCAATTCCAAAATTACCTGTTCCATTAAAATAAGAATTAGATGTTGGATCTAAATAGGTGTAAAAACTGCCTGAAGGACCATTTCTCAAATTGAAACTACCAGATGAATCAATTGAACCGATAGAGTTCCCATCTACTAGGAATATATTATTGTCATCAGGAGTTATGTATAAACCACTGAGCTCTTCAGAGAAAATACCTCCGCCAGAAACATCTTGATAAACTCTCAATTTTCCTACAGTGTTTTCGAAATGAGCGATATCTCCAGCCCCTTTGTCATTGTAAACATCGAGCTTAATATCAGTGGAAGTAGTGCCAATGCCAACTTCTTCAGACCCGTGTTCTAGATAAATGTAAGCACCATTTGGCACATTTGAGGCACCACTGGTTACTTGTGTAGCTATAGCTAAATTTTCTTCACCGTCTCCCATTACGAAGCCGCTAATAGCAGTTGATTCTTGAAATCTAAGGTTGCTAGATCCATCTTGTATTTCAAGTTTTACAAGGTCAGAAGCTGTTCCGATACTAAAATTTCCAGATTCGTGAAAGTAGTAAGAACTATCAGCACCAGTAGCATCGTTATCAATGTGGAGTTTTGCCACAGGACCAGTAGTGCCAATCCCAACATTTCCGGTTTCCAGTAGCGTAATCACTTGGCCACCTTGAACGGCAAGCTCCATTCTGTTGGGCGATCCAAAATGTTGAATACTTGCGTTATTTGCAGCTCCACTATCATAAAAACGCAACCTAGCTCCAATGGCAGAGGTGGTTTCCACTCTCAGCTCTGCTGCTCCATCTTTAATGTGTAAAGCACTGGCACCGGGTGTTTTGTGACCGATGGCCATATTACCTTGGAAATAAGATTCACCCTCAACAGAAAGTTTTTTGGAAGCTGTGGTGGTTCCGATACCTAAATTTCCAGCATTGGTTATAACAAGAGCACTATCATTACCGAAAACATCATTGTGGATGTTGAATTTTTGGACGGGATTACCTGTACCTATACCAATATTGCCATTTTCGTTTATGTAGAGTCTTGGTAAAGTAGATCCAGTTGATACTTCCCAAAGGCCAAATCTTTCTTCAAATTGAATTTGAGATTCTTTACGAGCATTCCCAACTACAGATCCAATTCTCATAAAGTTGCCGTGAGTTGCATCCGAAGTTTCTATTTGTAACCAGGAATTACCTGCTACAGGCTGGTAAAGATGCAGTCGGCCGAAGGGAGAGTTTGTTCCGATACCTAATGAACCTGTAGGTTGGACACGAAGTAAATTTCCGTTATTGTCTTGGATATTGAAAGTTCCCGTTCCATTCAAATCAAATGTCAAATCATTATTTCCTTGTGTAACAGTCGTTCCCGCACCTAAACTTCCGTTTCCACCATAAATCCCTGTTTGAGCAATAGAATTTGTGGAAAATACCAATGTTATTAGAAGGACAAGGAGGTAACTTGTTCTTCCAGAAACGATATGTATGTTCAGTTTAGTCAAAACTATACCAATTAGTTCCATCAGAAACATAAATTTTACTTTCGCAGGGTCTTGATGATGTGTAAAGTGTTAATTTATCCACAAGTCCTCCGAATGCTGTGACTTCAATAATATTTTCAGTACAATCAATCTTTTTAATACGATATTCTTTTCCAGGATTTGCTGCCGCATCTGGTAGCGTGATTCTGATATTACCGGTGGTGGCATCAACAAAAATCACGTGATCTGAAAGAGTTGCTGAATAATCAGACGTTTCAGTTCGAATGTTTAGTGTAGAACTAATGTTTGACAAATCAACAGAAACTGTAGAACTATTTTCAAATATGCTCAATATTTTTCCAGTTATGCTTGCACTATCGATGTCTGTATCAGTGCTTATGAGTGAAGATAAGTCTACTTGGATTGAGTTGCCATTCTCAAAGAGATTAAGCATATTTCCACTGAGATTCATACTATCAACATCTGTGTCGAGAGAACCAATGTTAGCCGACACAGGAGGGCTATTTTCCAAATGAATGGTTAATATTTGTCCATTCAACACGACAGAATCTAATATTTGATCATCTGAATTAATACTATCGCGCAGCGTTGCAATTAAAGTTGCATTATTAATGATCGAGTCGAGTAGATTTTGAAAAACGAAGTTAGTGGCTGAATCTGAAATGCTGGAGAGATCAACACTCACAATACTTGTGTCTTCATATAAGGTCAGTTGAAAGCCACTTAAATCAGCACTATCAATATTAGATTGATCAGTAAACATATTGATGAATGTGGTATCAATCAATATGTTTTGCATGACGATATGAGTTATGCTATCGGTAAAGAATAGATTGTATAATAATGTATCACCGTTGTTATAAATGATATTAACTATACTATCGTAAAGATCGAGGTCATTCAGGCTAGAGTCGATTTGAGTTTGAATTAGACTGTCGATGTTCTCTATTTGAATGACATTTGACAAATCTTGAAAACTCATATACCTGACAGAACCTTGATTAGGGTTTACCACCAATACAGTTGAGTCACCAATTTGGAAAGGTTGGAGGTCATCAATTCTCAAAGGGTCTGTTTGTCCAGGTGTAATGGGAGAAATGTGCAGTGGATTGGTTGGATTGGTTGTACCAACACCCACATATTGTTGCGCCCAGGATTCGCCTAAACCAAGAATTACAGTTAATATGATTACAATATATCTCAGCATAACATTAGAACCTTGGAATCGATCTTTTATATTTTGTTCCCATAAATCTATCACCTAGCCAATCAATATTGTAACCCAACAGGAATTCATGCGATCCAAAAATTGCATTTTCTAAATTAGTAGCATAGTCATATGAATAACCTAAAGATATACTATTTTTAATCTTGGCTGAAAAATTGAAGCCTATTGCATCTTGATGTCTGTACAATAGCCCAAACCAAAATAGTTCTTGATAAACACAGTTTAAGTTTGTTTCATAACTAAAAGGTGAGTTGACCGTTGACTTCAAATTTACAGAGGGAACTAATTGAAAATCTGTAGTTAAAAGGAAGCTGTATGCACCAGAAAGAAAGTAATGATCTACTTGTCGACCAATAGTCGTGTTGTCGATTACATCAAGAGATGAATTGAGCAATTTTGGAACTGTTGCACTCACTATGAAGTCTTCACCATGATAAAAAATACCGAATCCCACATTACCTAAAAATTCATTGATATAGGTTCGGTTCCTTACTTCATCATTGACGTTAAGCACATATAGACTTGAATAGTCTATTGATACGAGATCTCCCACACCTCTTAAGCCAAAAGATAAAGTATGATTGAACTGATCTACTTCTAATGAATAAGATATGTCTGCTGCTATGGTAGAGTTAATCAAACTGCCAACTTTTTCATGAATTAAAGTCATACCTACGCCTAAACCCGTTTTAGCCGCTTTGGGTCCTCGTTTATTGCTTCGGGTAGATTTTCGTTTTCGAATGGGGGTGCCTATGCTTACAACTGATGTTGCAGGACGTCCTTCAATACCGATCCATTGAAATCTTTGATTAGCCATGCCAGAAGTTGTATATCCAATTCCAGCATAAGCGGGATTCATTACTTGGGGGTAAAACATATACAATGAACTTTGAGATAGTTGTTGTGCGTAAACTGATGTGTAGAAACAACATATCATAAGCCATATTTTAAATATTTCTCTCATCAATACTGTACATGGAAATACCCACTTAAAACATCTTTTTGTGATTCGTCTCTTTTATATTGAAAAAAATATGCTCCTGCTGGTACTTTATTGCCATTTTCAAATTCTTTTTGAACCAATATCAACCCTTGATCTGCTTCGCCATTCCAATCATTATTATAACCTCTAGTTTCATATATTTTAGAGCCCCATCGATTAAAAATTTCTAAATGGTCATCTTCATATGATTCAGCTTCCTTGATGTAAAAAGAGTCATTAGCATCATCGTTATTTGGCGTGATCAATTGCGTATAAAGTTCATCAGAATTTTTACCAAGAATAATAGCTTCAGAATATGTATTGTCAGTGTTATACTGGGCACTATTCGGATCAGAATCAATGTCAAAATTACTTGGTTGTATCTCTTGCCATACTGCTTTGTCCTCTTTCCAAGAATATAAAGCATCAAATTCTTCATAAGTCGGATAAAGAATGGATACAATGGCATTGGAAGATATAATGTTATGATAGAAAGAGGAGTTCAATTCTTCAACAAATCCATTTACTTGATTCAAGGGGAAAGGTCCTTCTAAACCGGTTGCTCCAGGTCCCAATAATTCGTCACTCGCGTCAATACTAGCAAGACGCACCTTATGCGTAGAAACTTGATTGTCATTTGGTAAAATGCTTACTGATCTTCTATAATCACTCAAAACAGTTGAACCAACTGGGAAAATATATTCATTGGTAGAATTAGTAAATCTTTCAAAATAACCTCCATATGAGTTTGAACTTATAAATCCTACATCAAATTGAATAGCATTAACATCGGTGTTTTCTAGCGTAATTGTGTTGTCATTTGTTTCAATGATCGCGTCTTTTAATAGTAAAGAATCTTTTATCGAAGCATCCACAAAAAATTCCTTGTTAGAATGATTTCCGTTCGTTAAAAGTGTTGGGAAATTTATTTTAGAAACACCCTGAATCAATTGATCTTCGCCTATTAATTCAACCTTTCCGTAAGAATTATTACTGAAAGCATTACCGGCTGAAAGATTATCTAAATTACCTTCTATCCCGAACCTACCATTATTTTCAATGATTCCGGGAATGGAATTGGCATTTTTGATCATCACATCTCCTTTGACACAAAGAATAGCTTCTTCTTGAACATGAATAATTCCAGCATTCGTTAATCCGGCTTGTCCAAAGCTCAAATGGCTATGAATCAAAAAATATAATCCTATGTAATAAGGAGTTTTGTTTAACCGGAAGTGCATAAGCCTTCATACGTATTGATGACTTAGTTGTTTCTAAAGAAGTGAAATTTATTCAATTTAAAACTCACCCATTTAGATTTCCATCTGAATTATAGATAAATAGAGCTGATATTTTAATCTGGTTTTCTCATTGACTTGGCTTGTTTATTCATAGCAGTTAGTAGATATACATCAATAGCGAAATGTGCAGCCATAGCTGATATCATACCTATATATTCGAACATGTAGCCAATACCAACAATAACTAAGGTCATGAATCCACCATATATACTGAGTTTCCAATTTTTAGGATTGAGGTAACCGTGCATGGCAACAAAAATCACTGCTGTAATCCAAATACCCAAATAATATTGAACAGCAGCGCGAAAAAGAATTTCTTCTCCAATTCCCGCACAAGCCGAGATAAACAAAATATCCCAAATATTGAGATCCAAGTCTTCAATGAGTTTAGTATAAAAACTTTTAGTGTCCGTAAGTAGCTTGCTTTTAATGATTTGCCACCCTAAAAATGCGGTAATCAAACCATAGACCAGACCAATGGCCAATTGGTATAACCAATGAAAACCATGGCTAAAAATGCTCGCAAAAGGTTGTTTAATAATGTATATTACAATCAAACCTCCAATGAGACTGAACCCAACAAGGGTGAATATTCCAAGAAAAACGAATAAGTTTTTGTTGAATCGCATGCTACTTCGAAATTAATATTACTTGTGAAACCAGCAGCATGACAAGGTTATGATTTGACGAGAACATCCTTAATTTGGAATTCTTTACCTAAGTACCCATCTTTGGG
>JALEGO010000689.1 GCA_022763165.1 Flavobacteriales bacterium | reverse complement strand
TTTACCGCTTTTAGCAATGGTCGTATATAACATTTGCTTTTGAGAGGAGATTCGTAACGCCATGATTCCAGATGCTGAAGATCCGTGATATGGTTTGATAAAGATTTGATGGATCTTTTCGCTTTTCAAAAAGTCCATAAGGTGATCATAACTCTGAACTGACTCTAGGTAAATCTTAGGGGTTTTTACTTTTCGGAGTTGAAGAAGTTTTTGGCTTTGAAGTTTATCAAATGCCAGGGCAATGGAAGTAGGTGCATTCATTATCCTAACGGATTCATCGCACCTAGTTTCAATAGTGTTAAGGAGTTTTTTCCAACCTACATGCCAATTGGAATTAGGCAAAATAAGACCTTTGTCAAGGACTAAATTCTCAGCATTGGGAAAATCTCCCAATGCAAGAATTTTTTTGTACAATTCAAAATCTTCTCCGGGTGAAGTAATTCTTACACTTAATGAACCATTGAGCTCCAGGGGTTTTTGTGCCAAAACATCATCATAATTAATGAATGTATGTTTCTGCTCCTTTTTAGCGAGTGCTTCTTCCCAGAACTTTACTCTTCTCGAATTTTTTGCTCCAATTGTAGTGAAGCTCATTATGCTTACTCCCCTATTTCAACAAAATACCACTCTCCTCCTTCAGAATCTTGCTCATCTGCTAAATTGATGTTTTGGGCTGAGAATTTTGTTTTGAGTTTGGATTGCCAATCCTTCGAAACAAAATGATGTCTGCAGTTGAGGTGTTTTAGTTCTAACAAGGCATCATGTTTCATCAGGGCTTCAGCCCCTTTATCTGTCATAGCACCCATAGACAGGTCCAAAACTTCAATATTTTTTATGATTGAGGCATCTCCCACTTGCTCAGCTAATGCGTCCATTAAATGATAATTTTTAAGTCCTAAATATTTTAGATTGGGATATGTCTTTTTCAATATATCACTCAAGTGTTTTGGTTCAATTGTACAGCCATAGTCCTCTGTTCCAAGCCAAATTTCTAAATGTTCTAGTCCCTGTAGGTTTGAGTTCACAATATCAGAAAGTACGCTATTGCCTAAACCTCCGGTTTCGATAATTAAGTTTTTCAAGTTGGGGAGGTTAATCTGACCTAGAACAAGACCTTCGCCCCCACGAACACCAAATGTTTCTAATTGCGGAAAGTGTTGATAGAAATCACTGTAATTTGCTTGTTGAATCCAAGACATTTCACATTCCTCATAATTCATATCACCAATAAAGAGATGCTTCAATCCAGAAAGCTTGTCTTTATGTTCAATTAGTTTTTGCAATACTCCATCAGCACCAACATCAAAAGTCTCTTCATCCCACATTCCAATCACTAAGGTATCCAGTTCTGCTATATTTGATGTTTTCATTAACTTGTCAAACTTGTCCTCGAATAGAACTTCATCATCCCAATCGTATTTAACCTTTACAGCGGTTGATGGATTAAAAGATGATCCGAAGTCCTTTATCGGTTTTCCAGCCAAGGTGTAATCATCTCGAATAACTTTTGCTTTTGCTGCCGCCTCTTGATACCCTTTTCTCTTTTTTGCTTTAACAAGTTTATTCGCATCTTTTACGGCATCCTCTGGGCTTCCAAACTCTTTGGTCTTGGAAGTACCATCTGTACCTACTCTTCCATAAGTCACCGTGTGGCTATTACCCGAAACTGATATTTTCCAAAATTTGTTGCTTGAATCATCCTGATAGATTAGTTCTACGTTCATTTTTTTAGTAATTAGTGGGAATTCGTTCTAGGATTCTTGACCCATAAACGTTTTCCAGGTTTAACTCTTTTAAATTAATATATCCAATATAGCATCTGCAGACATTATTGCTGCATGGTGATGGTCTTAAAATAGTATCGAGACTTGTTTCAAATATATTTCCTCTTATCTCGGAAATAAAGTGGCATCTTTTGATATCGCCCTTTTCATCTATAGATATACTGTGCTCTCCCGCTGCACAACTTTTACCATAGGTTTCGTAGATGGTATTGTTGACATCAAAGAGAGGGTCAATTTCATTTAGGAAATCAATATCCTCATCCCTATAATAATTTGGTTCCCTCTTATAAGCATTCACCCAAACGTAAATATCCTTTGGCAAAAGTCTTCTAAGCTCTCTTATCGCTTCAAAATTCTCTTTTAAACCCACAATACCCACGCTAAAATCCACCTTCTTCTTAATCAATCCCAAACATTTACTGACATATCTTTCAATAGTGCATTCTGTAGGGTGAAATGTGGTCCATAAGGCTAGTTTATCAGTATTTGCTTCATCAATCCAGTCCAGTGAGCAGGACAAATTTGTCTGTATTGTCACTTTTTCAACTGCATTTGAATTTGAAAGGATATTCATGGCATCTTGGTAGTATCCTCGAATCAAAGCTTCTCCCCAAGGTGTAAAGAGGATTTTCAACTGATACTTTTGAACCTGAACCCAGTCAACAAACTTGTTCAAACAATCGCGGTCATAAGCCAATTCTTGTCTTGTATTTTTCTTTTTAGCGAATGGACAATAATCACAATCGTAATTGCAACTGTCAAGCGACCCTCGATAGAGTATATTAATACTCTTCTTCATTAGTTTAGCTGAAATTTTTTCATCAATTCTTTGACTTTTGGAGTGAAGAGCATAGGACCAATTAGATCTTCTTTTTCCATACCTTCATTAGTGAGTTGAATAATGCCCCCATTTTCCATAATCCAATTTTGTTCGAACAATTGATTGATGATATCCAATTCAATTACATTAAAGTTGAATTCAGTCTCAAAGAGTTGCATATCCAGTGAACCACCATCAATAAGTGACTTTATTATGAACCTCCTAACCCTTTCTTCAAGATCTAAAAAAATACCATATCTAACTTGTTCAAAACTGGCCTCTCCGTAAGCATGAATGATTTCTTTAGTAGCTTTTCTTGACACTGCGTAATTAGTACTGTAGTGAAGGTTTTTTGTATATGAGCGAGCTCCAGAACCGATGCCAACCATACCGTGTATACTTGACTTATAATTGTTTTTATGTAAGGGTTTATCAGTTCTCCGAAAACATCTCATAGATACCTGATGGTAACCATTTTCAAGTAAAAAGTCCCTCCCAATACGATACAGTTTTAACCTGATATCATCACCTTGGTTCTGCATTTTTTCAAGCCCTGTTAAGGGTCGTGTATAAAGCGGATATAAATAAATCTCTGTTGGACGGTAGTTCAAAGTTCGCTCTAAAGAATAAATCCAAGTCTGTTCCGTTTGTTGGTGAATTCCATAAATCAAATCCAAGTTAAATTCCGGCACTTTAGATTTAGCAATATTTTCAACGGCAAATTTCACTTTAGACAATTGTTGGGGTCGACCTAAAAGTTTGGTTTCTTCTTCTATCCAGGATTGCACCCCCATACTGATTCGGTCAATACCAAATGTTTCTATGAGTGCTATTTTTTCAGCATTTATTGTATTTGGAGAGGCTTCAATACTACCATACTTGTCTTTGGTATTAACCTTGAGATTTTCAGCAAAAATACTGAGCATTGATTCAAATGCTTTTTCATCCAAAAAGGTAGGTGTACCACCACCAATGGCATATTCTTCAAACTGCAAATCAGGTAAAAGGTCTCTATATGTTAAGGCTTCTTTGTTTAGTGCCTCAAGAAAACGATCGGTTCCATCTTTGGGGTTCGAAATAGTAAATAAGTTGCAAAAGCCGCACCTAACACTGCAAAATGGAATATGCATGTATGCAAAAAGGTTAGCATTGTCTTCGTTTTTCCAGACTTCCTGTAAATTAATCGGTTGTGCTAGTTTGCGGTAAGCATGTTTGTGTGGATAGCTGTATGCATATTGTTGATATATATTGCTTTGATTCAATGTAGGCCTTTATTTAGGAAATGTGTATAAGGAACTTCCATTACAGACGAATGCGCATTTCGGTGACCCCAAAATCCATTTTCTCCATATGCCGTTCCGTGATCACTGCAAAAGATACAAAAAGTATCTCCTTTATTATCAATAGCATCCATTAAAATTGGCAATTGTTTATCTACATATCGAAGTGCGGCAGCATGACTTTCCAAATCATCCTTATTTTCCTGTCTACAATAGAAATAATTTGGTTGGTGAATGGCAGAGACATTGATAAAAAGGCAAAATCTTTCACAGGTCTTTTTCAACCACTTAGATGCAAGATTGAATTGCAGTTCAGTAGAATTTTTACTGGTAACCCCCAAGTCGCTGGTCCAATGACTTTCTTCAAATAGCGAGGGGAATTCTTTGCTGATGTTTGTGGTTTTATTGAAAAACCCCACACCACCTATGCAACATGTTCTGTAGCCGATATTTCTTAGGGCCGATATGAAATCATGCTCCTCAAAAGCATATGTATTAGATGTTGTGGACATACTCCCTTGGAATTTAGCAGCAAAAAGCCTGCTCTTTGCACCCAATAGCGGGGTAGGAAGAAAGCCTGCAAAAAAGGCTTTATGAGCTGGGTAGGTAAATGATCCAGGGGAATGACACTTTTCCCAACCCTTAGGAGGTAAAAATTTCTGAAAATTTTGCAATCTCCCAGCATCGAATTCTTCTTGAGCAACATCATATCGCAACGCATCCAAGACAACAAAAAGGATGTTAGCACTTCCAACAATTTCATTCATATCATACTCTTCCATCTATGCTTAGAATTAGTTGTAACAAATCTTCAATCTGACTTCCATCTTGATGCTGAATATGAAATGTCTGCCAACCCAATTCTGAAGCTGGTTGAATATCATTTTTAAAATGATCTCCTATCATTAAATAATTATGATCCTTTCCTATGACTTGTTCCACCTTTTGGAATGCTCGCTGATCTGGTTTGTCATAGCCAATAGCCTGTGAGATAAATATGTGATTTTGCTCAAAATATTGGTTTAAGTTGAAAAACTGGATTTTGCTTTGTTGATTTTGTATACCTCCATTGGTCAGAATAGCAAGTTTAAACCTAGAGTCGATGACACCCATCAAATCAGTTATGCCAGGATTTAGATATGTGTATTTGAATATGCTTTTCGATATTATATTCCAAATATTGTGAGCTGATTCAGATAGGTCCAGGAAGTCTTTCAGCCAAGAAGTAAACTTAATTCTATCAGAATGACCGTGATTGTCTTTTTCCAAGATAAGGGTATTTTGGAACTGGCTCAATTCTTTTCTGAATTGATCTTCAATGCACCTTATCATAGCCTGATCCCTCATTATGAGCGTATTATCAAGATCAAAAACAAGGACTGGAATCATCCCTTCAAATGTATTAAAGAACTTTGATGATGCAAATAACGAACTTATCGATTCAATCTGAATTTCTATCCATTCATAGTCAATTAACGATGTTCCATGAGATAACAATAAACAATTCTTGAACTTAGTTGTAAGTTCAAGAATGGTTTTAATGAATTATAAGTTATGGATTTGAACTACTTCGCTTTCTTTTTAATCGCATTTATCCCTGTGATCACATCTTTCTTTTGGTACCACCCAAAGTCCCCTATAGTAAAATGGGCTGGAACAGATGGCCTGACATTTGGAGAACTGAACTTTGCAAAATTAGCCTTAATGTTCGTTCTTTCATTTACGGTTGTTTACGGGTACATTAACCTGGTGATCCATCAAATGGGTTTCTATGAATTATTCTTTACTGATATTATGAAAGGCAATGAGGAGGCTAAGGTCATTGTTTCTGAATTTCTATCAAAATATGGAAGAAAACATCGACATTTTGGGCATGGCGTATTTCACGGGATCATAAATGCTTTTGTTTTTTGTGTGCCTTTTTTTGGCCTACAGGCAATCCTTCAAAAAATTTCATTCAGAAAATTCACCTTAGATTTTTCATACTGGCTATTCACTAGCGCTTCTATCGGGGGACTAATCGCAGAGTTTGTTTAGTTCTTAATTTATAAATTTACGATCAAAACAGCGCTTCTATGGCATTTGTGGTTGACATATTTGATCACGAAAATAAAGACCACTTCGAAATACTTTCATCATGGTATTTAAAAGAATGGGGTATTTCTAGAGAAAGACTCAATCTTTTTATGGCAAAAGAGCATGGAAGGGTTATCGAGCATTATATGCTTTTCCAAAATGAAGAATTAATCGCTGCCGGTGGCCTTTTCAAAAAGGTCGGTATACATGATTTCTATCCTGACTATGCTAAATATGGTCCATGGGTAGGATTGGTTTACGTTGAGCCCTTTTGGAGAAATCAAGGCCTTGCCTCTAAGATTATGGATCGCATTGAATTGAAAGCTAAAGAAAGGAATGATGAAAACATTTTCTTGCATACCAATTCCGCAGTGAAACTCTATGAAAGAAGGGGCTATGTGAAACACAGCGTAATAGACTATCATAAACAAGACTATCATATCATGTCTAAAAAACTAATTAGTGAATAACCTATTTATTTGAGCGTACATTTGTGATATGCTATGGCGAATTTGTTGGATCTTATTGTTTTGTTTACACCAAAATTTGGAAGCACAGAAATTCATTAAGGTAACGGAGGGGAGACTCTTCAAAAATGGCGTGCCTTATGTTTTTTTGGGAACTAACTTCTGGTATGGATTGAACCTTGGTTCAACTGGTGAAGGAGGCGATCGAAGGAGGCTCATTCAGGAACTGGATCACTTAAAAGAACTCGGTATTCTCAACTTAAGAATTATGGCGGCCTCAGAAGGACCAGACGACCAGCCATGGAGAATGCTCCCAAGCTTGCAAACAGCCCCAGGCATATACAATGAAAAGGTATTGATAGGCCTTGACTTTCTACTTAATGAGCTGAACAAAAGAGAAATGCATGCTGTACTTTGTTTGAACAATATGTGGCCGTGGTCCGGTGGTTTTGCCCAATACATCAATTGGGTAGAACGAAAACCGATTCCTTACCCTCCACCAGCTGAAAATGGTAGTTGGCTGGAGTATACCAAATACACACAAAAATTCTTCAACAACGATTCAGCACAACAGTTGTTCAAGAATCATATTAAACTCATAATCAACAGAACCAATACAGTCAACGGCATCAAGTATCAAAATGATCCTACCATAATGTCTTGGCAATTGGCCAATGAACCAAGGTCTCTGACAACCAGAAAAAAATATTTCAAATGGATTAAAGAAACCTCAGAATTTATAAAATCCCTAGACTCCAATCACTTAGTATCCATTGGAAGTGAAGGGAACGCTTTTTTTCCTTTTGCACACAAATATCAAAGAGAGCACAAGATCAAAACTATTGATTATTGTACTGCCCATATTTGGATTCAGAACTGGCGATGGTACGATCCCCTTAAACATGAAAAAACTTACCCAAAAGCCCTTAAAAAGGCAAAAAGATATCTCTCTAAACATATTGCCTTTGCAAAGCAGATTGAAAAACCATTCGTCCTGGAGGAATTTGGTATTGCAAGAGATAATTTTAGCTACGATTCTAAATCATCAGTTAAAAATCGAGATCATTATTTCATGGCAATTTTTAGTCAATTGTATGAAAAGAATCAGGTACATGTTGCAGGCTGCAATTTTTGGGCCTGGGGAGGAAAGGGAAGACCAAAAGCACCAGGTGCGATCTGGAAAAAAGGAGATCCCTTTATTGGCGATCCTCCATTTGAACATCAAGGATGGTACTCGATTTATGATTCAGATATCTCAACTTTAGATGTGATTCGAAAATTCACCAAAAATATTATTCGTTGATACTTCTATTTTGTACTGATACCCTTAGGAGCATTACCTGATATTGGATCAGACTTCCAATACGCTTGATTAAAACTCCCACCAGATTGACTTTGGTAAAAACCGTAAACATTTGCATCTGTGAAAACTGCTATTTGATTTTTTGAGCTTGTGCTACCAATGACATTTCCGTTAAGGGGCTCACTTTTCCAATAGGCCTGATTCCAGCTACCAGAGCTCTGACTCTGATAAAAACCATACGCATGTGTATTTGTGTACACTACCACATTGTATTGCGAGGACGTGGCTCCAAGTACAGTTCCATTTATAGGGTCCGACTTCCAATAAGCCTGATTTAGACTGCCACTGGATTCACTTTGATAAAAGCCATAAACGAAATTTGAAGTGTAAATAACAATCTTGTTTTCTGATGCAACAGCGCCTAAAACTGTCCCACTAAGTGGTTCTGACTTCCAATAAGCTTGATTTAGACTTCCTCCTGATTCGCTTTGATAGAACCCATAAGCGTGAGAATC
>JALEGO010000688.1 GCA_022763165.1 Flavobacteriales bacterium | reverse complement strand
AGAATGTGGCAATGAACCAACCGAACATAGTTCCTACCACAAGTCCAATCTCTGGAAAGGCATAATACATGAGTATTGTAAAGAATACCGTGCCAGAAGTTTGGAGAATTTTCCCCCAGGCGATTTCTCTAAACATGGATTTTCTGGTCATCCAGCCTATGAACGATTTGTTGAAAGCAATAATGAAGCAGAAGTATAATGTAAACCCCAAAGCCGCTCTATTGACGTTTAGTTTTGAGCTCACTTCATTTGAGATAAATATTACAATTGCCGCGAATAAAAGAGAAAATAGAAAACCGAATAATGTAGAAATAGAAAAAACTTTTTTCGCCTCTGAATCCCCTTTTGGGACCAAAATAGCCGCGTCAAATTTGCCATTGACAATCACAACAAGAACCCCTAAGATCCCCATTATAATACCGAACTCTCCAAAGGTGTCTGCATCATATAATCTTGAAATTACTGGAGCAGCCAGAAGATGAATAAGTTGAGCTCCAGCTGTTCCAGTGAGCAGTACAATGAAATTTTTAAAGAGTCCGTTTTTCAAGTCTAACCAGTTTGCTTGATGATTTCTTTCACTATATAAATGGGTCTAGATCGTATTTCCTCAATGCTTTTAGAAAAATAAATAGATTGTATACCTAAAAGAAAAAATAATATAGCAAAGCAGATGGCCATGAATAGAATTTGAGTGGTATAACCCGAGGGTGGTTTTTCACCAAAAAAGAAGATGTATAGACTGTAAAAACCAAGTATTGCTGAGAAAAGAATGAAAATAAGTGATACCCACAATACGATCCTAAGAGGTTTGTTAGAAAAACTGAAAATAGCAATTCCCGCTAATCTGAACAGTTTCTTATTGGAATACTTTGAGTTTCCATGTACTCTATCTGGTGAGTTGTATTCTAAATGACAAGTCCTAAATCCCATGGATTGTACGTAACCTCTTAAAAACCTGTTGCGCTCTCTGTAGCTTTCTTTTAATACACTGGCGACTTGTCCACTGATTAAAAAGAAATCCGAAGCGTTTTTCTCAAACTTTTGTTCAGATAACATATTCAACAACCCGTAAAACAGGCCGGATTCTTGTGGTGCGTTGCTTCTGACCATATTCACAATATCAAAGCCTTCATGAAATCTAGATATCATGTTGGTGATTTCTGCGACTGGATGTTGACGGTCTGCATCCATACAAATTACGCAGTCTCCGGTAGAATGGTCTATTCCGGCAATCATTGCGGCTTCATGCCCAAAGTTCTTTGAAAAATTGACAATGATATTTTCGAATTTCGAATGCTCATTGTTTTCAGCAATGTCTTGAAGGATTTTGAGGCTATTATCTTCACTTCCATCATTTACCCAAATCAGCTCAAAACTATGATTAAGGTTTTCATTATAATTTTGTAAATCTTCCCAAATTAGTGGCAAGTTGGTCTGTTCATTGTAAACTGAGAAAACTATGGAAACCTTCATTATCCAGACACTGAATTATTAGGCAAGATAAAAATTTAGCGCGAAACCTTAGGCGGGTGAAGTATTTGAATCATCTTTCTTATCGATGATTAGTTATTTCTTAGCTGGATTAGGGAGTCGGGGATCTCATAAACGCCATGAATAAATGGTCTATCTGTTGTCAATTCATCAAATTTTTTGACGAAGTCATCACTTTTAAAATTTTCCAATATTTCCTTTTTAGAGGAAAACGGATCTTCATAAGTCCATGGCAGGAATCTCGATTCTTTTTTAGAGAAAACAATGCCACCGATTTTCATATTCTCACATTGAAAATTATCATTGGGATTTAAGTAAAATTCGCCCGATTTACTTTCAAAACACAATTTATATTGACCCTTTTGCAAGCTGCAAAAGTATTTGGTTGAGATTGCGCCTCGTTTCGAAATCAATTCTATGTCGTGAATGACATACGCGAACTTGATTGTTTTAGCTACTTTGATGTTTTCGATATAATCCTTCTGATCATTGGCAAATTGTGCAAATTCACAGGATGATAGCAAAATAAATGAAAGCAGTATTAAACGATTCATGTTAAAAAAAGCAAATAGATAATCACCAAAAAACTGATTGCTCTTACTACTTCCAGAGCTATTGCTAGTTTCTTCTTTCCGTCTAACCAGAAACCCAATCCGGCAAGGGACGCAAGAATAAAAATCATATAGATTGTTTTATTGAGATTCGCCATCTTTTCTACCCCCAAAAGGAATAATATTGATATTATAAGTGTGATAACGAACTGACTCAAAGCATAGACTATCATGCTTTTAGAACTTCTATGCCTACTAGGGTATTCCTTATCCATGGAGGGATGATTATACATGAGTTTAGGCGATCCAATTGCCATGAGAATTTTGTTTTTGATACCACTGGTTTGCGCAATTGCAGTAAATAGACTTCTCCAAGGTTCAATATGAGATTCTATTGGGTTCCATGTAACATCAGGTATAGTGATACCATAACTTGGAGTTTCTTCTTCTTTTTGAAAAGTGCCAAACATTTTGTCCCAAATAATGAAAACTCCCGCATGGTTTTTATCTATGTATTTTGGGTTTTTACCGTGATGCACTCTATGATGTGATGGTGTATTGAATATCAAACCAAACCAACCCATCTTATCGATAAGTTCAGTATGAATCCAGAATTGATAGAGTGTGACAAATGCTAGCACTGTGAAATAGAAGAAGGTTTCCACTCCAATTAGGGCCATTGGGAGATAAAAGACAGCCGTACAGATCACTTGGAAAGCACCCTGTCTAAGAGCGACACTAAGATTATATTTTTCACTTTGGTGATGTACTACATGTCCAAGCCATAGAATGTTGATTTCATGACTTTTCCTGTGGGCCCAATAGTATAGAAAATCAGCACCAATGAAAACGGCTATCCAAGTCCAGACGTTTTGTGGGATTTCAAACAACCTTAAATTTTCGTAAACGTATTGATAGGCGAGAAGACCAACTAAACCAAAGAAGATTCCCAATACTTGGTCCAATATCCCACAGCTGATGTTGTTTAAAGTATCTTCCGCAGAGATTTTGTTCTTTTTGAACAGTAAAATTCCGAATTCAATAAATATGAATAAGAAAAAAAACGGAATAGCATAAACAATTGGAGAAAGCTCCATTCAACTTACAAAAGTCTCTTTAATGCAAAATTTATAAACTTTAGTTTTCCCTCAGTATAAGGAGCATACTTTTGAGGTACATCAAACATTGTAGATCTTGTCATGACAGGTTTTCTATGACTGAAAGTCTCAAAACCATGGATTCCATTATAGGCTCCAATACCACTATTGCCCACACCACCAAAAGGCATTTCAGGTGAGGCCATGTGCATAATTGTTTCGTTGATACAAACACCTCCCGAAGATGTGTTTTGAATTACAGCTTTCTGAAATTTCTTGCTATTTGCAAAGATGTAAAGTGCCAATGGCTTTTCTCTTGAATTGATGAAATCAATGGCTTCATCTAACTCCGTAAACTCTAGTACAGGAAGCACAGGTCCAAATATTTCTTCTTGCATTACCGGAGCATCTCCAGTCACGTTATTAATCAAAGTTGGAGCAATGTACTTATCAGCTGCATCTGTCTGTCCACCACAATAAATATCTCCCTGAATCAACTTACTGATTCGCTCAAAGTGTCGATCAGAAATGATTCTACCATAGTCAGGACTTTGTTGAGGATTGTCAGAATAGAATTTAATCAATTGCTCTTTGATCTTTGCCAACAATTTTTCCTTTACATCCTTATGAACCATTAAATAATCAGGTGCAACACAAGTTTGACCAGTATTAACAAATTTCCCCCAAATAATTCTCTTGGCTGTTACGGTTAGATCAGCAGATTTGTCCACAATTGTGGGGCTTTTACCTCCCAGCTCCAATGTCACAGGAGTAAGTTGTTTGGCAGCTGCCATGTAGATGATTTTTCCTATTGAAGGTGCACCAGTGAAGAAAATATAGTCAAATTTCACTTTCAGCAACTCTGTCGTTTCAGGAACTCCTCCTTCTAACACGGTAATGTATTCCGGGTCGAAATATTCTTCAATCATTTTTTTGACCACCGCAGAGGTAGCAGGAGCAATTTCAGAAGGTTTCATCACTAAGGTGTTGCCCGCTGTAATAGCACCAAGAGCTGGTCCAAAAAGATTCTTTACTGGATAGTTCCAAGGAGAAATGATCAAACTCACGCCAAATGGCTCATAATAAAGTTCACTTTTCCCAGGAAGAAAAAACAAAGGTGTTTTGACCTCCTTTGCTTTGGCCCAATATCTAATATTTTTAAGGTTGTGATCTATTTCCGCAATTGTGATCCCAATCTCAGTGGCAATAGCCTCTTGTTTGGGTTTTTTTAGGTCGGCATACAGCGACTTTTCAAGTTCAGGTTGATACGCTATGAACGCTTGTTTTAATTTCTTTAATTGCTTGATGCGAAATTCAATAGGCTTGGTAATACCTGTTTTAAAATAGTTTCGCTGTTTTTGAACAATTTTCTCGTAATTTTCGAACAATTGATTTTCCTTGGTTTTCTCTTTAATGTCCATCAGTTCATTTATCGTCATTCCTTAAACTTGTGCTAATTCGAAATTATATATTAATTATTCCTCTATGAAAATATTATAATTTTATTAGAAATCCAATTCGTAATGTATAAAATCGGGAGTACAAAAAGGGATATCACACATCTCATAAAAGGCATCGGAATGTTTGGTTATGGCATGCATTTTCACAAAGTCCAATTTGTACAGGACCCTATTTATGTAAGATCGTTTGTCATATCCGATCAGAATAATACACTCTTTATTTCAAATGCTGAATTGGGTGCAATATCCTTTGCTTTGAAACGAATTATTCTTCAAAAACTAGATGGCATTATTCCTATCGAGCGGAACAATTTTATGCTTTTTGCAACACATACGCACAGTGCTCCCGGAGGTTTTTTTCACTATCCGCTGTATAATTTTTCTATTCCCGGATATAGCGAAGAAATGACCAATAAATATGCTGATATTATAGCTGAATCTATAAAAAAGGCCTATGAGCAAAGAGAAGATTCAGATCTAGAATATATAGTGGATGAGTTTGATCCTGGGGTCAAGTTGGCTTTCAATAGATCAATAAAAGCTTTTATGAGTAATGAAGAAGTGCGTGGAGAAACTACTCCACCTTTACATGAGGCTATTGATCCAAGAATGAAAATGCTTCGGATACATCAAAAAGATGGAAAACGAAATAGCATTAATTGGTTCGGTGTTCATCCTACTTCTGTGGGAAATGATCATTTTGGAATTACTGGAGATAATAAGGGATATGCTGCTAAATTCATGGAGCTAGAACATCAAGATTCCATTCATGCCTTTGCCACTGGTTGCTGTGGAGATGTCAGCCCAAATCATACTTGGAGCCGGAAGAGAAATAAAATGCTCGGTGACTCTGAGAATGATTATGAAAGTGCCGAATCCAATGGTAAAAAGCAGTTTGAAAAGGCGAATGATATGATATCAAGTTCTGGCCAAAAAGTTCGCAGTGGAATTGCATACGCACACAGGTTTGTAAATTTCTCAGAAATTAAAATTACAGATGAGTTTTCAGACGGTGATTCGGATGCAAGAACTTCTAAGCCAACAATGGGTGTTAGCTTTTTCGAAGGAACAACGGATGGTGTAGGAATCTCCAAGGGTTTAGGACTTATCGCAAAAGCAATTTCAAGATTTCGTAGATTTAGGGAAACCGCATTCTCAAAAAAATCGAAAGAAAAGTACAACACACAGAATCCTAAGGATATCCTCTTAGAGGCAGCAGAGGGTAAAGTTTTTGGCATCAAAAACTTATCGAGACTGCCAACAGTGGATCCTATGATCGGGACACTGAAACAACACTTCAAAACTGGTGATATCAAGGGAAAACCCTTTGTGCCCGAAATCCTGCCCATTCAAATTTTCAAAATAGGGCAAATAGCTTTGGTAGGCTTAACCTGCGAGTTAACTGTTCATGCTGGCAAGAGAATTGAGGAACTGGTAAAACGGGAACTTAAAGATTTGGATGTTGAGCATGTTATTATGGTACCCTATGCCAATGGATATTCAGGTTATGCTACAACCAAAGAAGAGTATGAAGTGCAATGTTATGAAGGTGGACACACCATGTATGGCAAATATACACTACAGGCTAATCTGCAGGAATGTGCAAGGTTGTGTAGATTGATGAAAGGAGCGACAAATCAAGTAGATTTGGTCGATGAGTACTTATTCAAGGACATTGAACTGCAAAAAAGGAAATTTGAATCGGTGAATTCAGTTTAGAAAAACTTAATTTTGCAGGAAATTTGAATTTATGTTGAACAGGACTCTTGTGGTATGTCTCTTAGCGGTTATTTTGGCTTCATGCTCAAATGATCAAAAACAAATTGATACAAGTTGGAGGGCATACAATTATGCTCGTGACAATGGGGATTTTGTAACGGCTGTTTCCGCTTTAAACACTATTCTTGCGATAGATCCATTTCAGAATAATGTAAAAGATTCTTTAGCAAGGATTTATTATAAGGCGCAAATGTTTCGGGCTGCTAAAAACGTTGCCCAGGAACTATTGAATGGTGAAGGAGCTCATATGGATATGAACCTTATAGCTGCAGAGTCCAGCAATAACTTGGGACTTGTTGAAGAATCCTTGGACTATTTTAACAAATGGCTCGAAGTAAACCCAAGTGATATTGGAGTGCGCTACAACTACGCGGTAAATCTGTTTAATCTTAAAAGAGCAGATGAGGCTATACCACATCTAAAAGAGATCATTAATAATCCCGAATCCAGAAAATTAGGTAAGAATTTTGGCACGGATGCTGCAAATGGAAATGCCGTATCTTATTATGGAGCAGCGCTTAATGTTATGGGTTTTATTGAACTTCAAAAAAACAACCTTAAAGATTCGGAAACATTCTTCAAGGAAAGTCTGAAATCAGATCCTCATTTTAATTTGGCTCGAAATAATTTACAGGCCCTGTATGATCTAGGAAAGAAAAAGTAGGACTTTTGCTCTTCTTCACTAGTTCCTGGATTTCAAAATGCAGCCAAAATTGCTTGCAACTTTAGCTTGGCGTAAGATCGTTTGTCGTTTGAGTTACTTATGTTCAATTAGCACTTATTTAGGATCCTTAGCTGCTTCGGAACAAAACTGGTGGTAATTTTAAACGATTGCAGCCTGCCCACAATCAGATCCTTCCAGGATGACGCGCGAAGTTGACCTGTAAACTTTTTCACATTCTACAAAACCCAATCCAACTAGTTTTAAATCAATGCAAAAAAAGAAAGTTTCAATATGGTTTGATATTGATTTTAATCAAAAGAAGATGCTTCATGTTGAGGGTTGAGCGTCATCCTGGAAGGATCTCATAGTGGGTGGGCCAAAAACACGCTCAGTCACTAAGATTCATTCATAGACAACATGAACATAACCATGAGTTTGTTCATTCAAGTTTGGCATATTGAGAATATAATAATAAACTCCTGAGGGCACTTTGTCGCCATTGTAAGTCCCATCCCAAAAATGGTCTTTTCTATTTGTGTTAAAGAGTTCTTCACCCCAACGATTATATATAACGAGTGTGAACTGATCAGGTAAATTTAGAATTTCAAAAACATCATTCATCCCATCGTTATTAGGACTGAAAATATTTGGGATGTAGGGCTCTGGGGTGGGATTGGACAATTGAATATTTTCACATGTGTCCTCCCACAAGATCAAATCTTCAAAGTGCATCGAATCTGATCCATTATATGGCATAACCGAAATTTGATGGGTGCCTTCTTTTTCGAAATAAACATTTCCAGGCTTATGAGTTACACTTTCGCTAGGCACTCCATTTTCAAAAGACCATGTCAAAGAATTTGAATAATAACCACTCAGCTCAAACCCAAATAAGGAATCTGGGCATGTAGGGGACTTCACAATAATTCCGCCACAAGGTTTACTAATATCGCAATAGGCCCTCCTCCTGATCTGAAAACTGTCTTCCGGAAGTATCGAGGCGTTTGTTGAAAAGGAAGGTATAATTGTCGTATATGTAGTATCTGATGCTGTACCCATATTTATGATTGAAGAACTGAGCCTAATGTCATCGCTAAAGCAACCCATATCTCCATAAAGATCTGTTTTCATAATTGGAGCGACTCTACCCCCTGCATTTACAGGGCGTAAATCCCCGGTCGTCACATAACCTCCATCAGAACAAAGGTCAATGTCATATAGATAATTGGTAAAAGAGGGTGAAACGGGATAGCTCCTCGCCCAATTTTGAGATCCGTCTATATTTAATGACAGCATCAAGGGATTGCGTTCATTAAACCCACCTT
>JALEGO010000687.1 GCA_022763165.1 Flavobacteriales bacterium | reverse complement strand
TTTCAATTCTTTCTTTAGTAATTTGGGTAGAATACGATTTTCTGTCTTTTTTATCTACTGCTCTGCTTGAGGCTATTCCTATACCATTGTCTTCAATAGAAATCAGAATTTCTTTGGCAGAACTATTGAATTGAATGTCGATTTTTCCTTCGCTTTTGTTGATGCCATGTTCTACAGCGTTTTCTATAAAAGGTTGAAGAAGCATTGGAGGTAACCTTATTTCTTCAGGATCCAGTGCATCGTCAATGGAAATACTAAAATCAAGTTTGTTGTCAAATCTTAGTTTCTGTAAATCAAGATAATACTCTAAAATCTGAAGTTCTTCTTCCAATTTGATTAAGTCCATTCTGGAACTCTCAATGATTAAGCGCATTAGTTTAGCAAATTTTGCAAGATAGCTGGCTGATTGGATGGATTGGTTCTTTAGAATGAAGGCTTGTATTGCTGTGAGACTGTTTGATATGAAATGAGGATTCATTTGAGTTCTTAGAACCTTTTGTTCGAGTTGAGTGTGCTTGATTTCAAGAAGTTCTTTTTCTCGATTCATAATCATTCTCTTCTGTCTCGTGATTAGAACAAATAGAATTGATATGAGAATTAATAATACAAGTCCGGAGAGTAATATGATAATGTTTCGATTTTTGATTTTGCCTTCTTGTTGTAATCTTTCAATTTGATTGTTTTTGACCAATGCTTCTTCCTTGGACTTTCTGAGTTGATTTTCGATGCTATAACTTAACTCTACTCTTTCATTGATTTCTGTCAATTGCTTTTGGAAGAGTTGCTTGCTAAAACCATATAGTTCTTCGCTATATTTAGCAGTTTCGACTGGCTTTTTCAAAGCAGAATAGCATTGAACTAATCCTCTCAGACTGGTTATCTTTTGATTTGGATAGTTGTAATTTTCACTAATGCTTAAGCTCTTTTTAAAGTGTTTGATGGATTGAACGTATTCGTTTAATTCCAAATGTACCTGTCCCATTAAATTGAAGGCTCTTACCGTTTTGCCTTTGTCTGTTGAGTTTTTAAAATAATCGTAATAGGATTTTCCGTAAAAAAGGGCTGAGTCCAATAGGGAAGTGGTGGGAATAAAAAGGCTATCAGCAATTTTAGTTTTTAAATTTTGATCCAAGTTTCCAACTTTCAAAAACCATTCACAAAAATCGAGATGCGCTTCTTTAAACCTATTTTCAAAGTTGGTAATTAGAAATATTTTCATTGCTGTATGGTACTTTTGATATGATTGAATATAAAGTCCTGAATCCTCCATAGTTCGCGCCATGTTCAAATTAATATGTCCTAGGCGCCTATTAGGCTTTCCTTGCTGATAAGTAGTAAGTGCCATTTCATAGTATTTCAATGACTTAGAATATTGTTCCAGATCTGTATATATAGCAGCAATACTCGTATAGGCATTGGCAAGCAATTGTTGATCAGCTACACTGTCTTTAAAACTTACAGCTTTGTTTAGATGATCAATGGCTAAACTACGTCTACCCAATTGATCATATAGTACTCCCAAGTTGTGATGTGTACCAACAAGTCCTTTGTAATCTTTTGTTTGTTCATAGAACTTCAGACTGATGTTGTAATTGATAAACGCCTCCTCAGTTTGTCCAACTCTTCTTTGCACATTGGCCATGAAGCTTGAGGATTTTGCTATATGAAAGGAAGATGAGCTCCTAAATGCAATGGTTTTGGCTGAATCACATAGAATTAGAGCACTATCTATTTTTCCTTTCAGCGCTGCGATCATACATTTACCGCAGTATGCATTTGACAATCCTTCTAGGTAGTCGTTTTCAGTGGAGTACTGAAACAATTCTTCCGAAACTTCAAGCGCTTTATCGGGATTCTTGAAAGCCATTCGTATAATTTGCTTGGCAATAGAATCTGCGTATACGGTATCAACTGCCCCAAAGACAAAATTTTGTGCATTTATAAACAGGAAAAAGACGAAAAATTTAATGGCTTTCAATGTTCGATAAAGTTTTCAGAACCAATATAATACTTTGAAAGATCTTTCCACTACTTTTGCGGAATCAATAAGGTAAACCCAAATGCGATTGATTGGCCTCATATTCCTTTCCTTACAATTTTTTGCATTGAATCTATTTGCACAGGTAAGTCAATATGATTTGGGTTACAAGTGGTCTCAAGAAAATATGGATTCCGCGATCTATTATTTTCATAGAGCCCTGATTAATCAGGAGAGAGTTTATGACGCTTATGCCGCGATTGCTGATTTATATGAGGAATCAGTCAGAATGGATTCTTCAATGAAATATGCGATAAAAGGCTTGGAGCTGGCTAAGATAGAAAACAACTATGTGGAGCAGGTGCGTTTTTACCGCATGATTGGAACGGTATACAATTTTACAGGTGAGTTCCAGAATTCAATTGACAACTTAAATTTAGGCCTTGAAGCCGGTCAGAATATCTCAGGAGATTCTTTGAAGAGTGCATCGCTTGGGGAACTATATTTATATGGTCTTGGAAGTGCTTATTTGGGCATAGAAAACTACGAAAAAGCTGTAGAATCTTATTTGAAAGCGGCTCAAGAGGCAAAAAAAATTGATAATAAATTATTGCTTTTTGATGCCTACTTACAACTGGGCGTTTCAAATTTTAACCTAGGGAATAATCTTAAAGCCAATGAATACTTTGAACTTTGTAAACAACTCGCTGCCGAAGTCGAAGATTCAAAGGCAGAACAGCATTTTAAGTTGGCAAGCGTCAATCATTCCCTGGGAGATTATACTGGATCTATTCAGTCATTTTATGAGGCTATTTCAGAGTTTACAAAATCAGGTAAAACATATAAGTTGTCTGATTGCTACTATATGATAGGAGGGAACTATTACTACTTAAAGCAATGGGATAGCGCAATAACACACATAAGTAGAGCGGTTGATTTGATGAAAATATCAAAAGAAACTGATTTAATGAATAGTGCCTACATGCTTCTAGGTGATATCAATGTGTTGAAGGGAAATTTGAGTTTAGCGGACTCCTTTTTGACTAAAGCTATTCAGCTTTATGAAAAGACAACAGATCAAGAAGGTTTAATCTACTGTTACACCCTTAAATCAGAAATCTGCGAGAAGGAAAAGGATATGCAGTGCGCATTGGAAAATATGCAAATAGCTTTCAACATAAAAGATAGTGTGAATGTCATCGAGAGTGTCGAAAAGATTCATCAATTGGAATCAAAATATAAGGAAGACGCACATCAAAATGAGTTGCAGGCTCAATCAGAAATAGCTGAAAAGAATGAAGCCATTTTGAGATTGACAGTACTCATTTTTGTGATCTTGGTTTCAGTGTTAATGTTTGGAATTATTCTTTTTTTTAGAAAGAAAAAAAGGTCCAGAGAGGAGGAAAGAAAAAAGCAAGAACAAAAACAAAGAATACTGCAAGAAAAGCTGTTGAGAACACAATTGCAGCCGCATTTTATTTCCAATGCATTAATAGCCATCCAAAATTTTCTCGTCAATAATAAGTCCACAGAGGCATCACAACACTTGCAAGACTTTTCCAAATTAATGCGCCTGATATTGGACAGTTCGAGAAAGGAGTTCATTCCAATTGAAGATGATATTCAAATAATTCGCAATTACCTTAAATTTAAACAGTTACTTAATCCAGGTCAATTTGAATATTCCATTGACTTGGATGATGGCTTGGATGAAGAAGAAGATATGGTGCCTCCCATGGTCGCCCAACCCTTTATTGAAAATTCAATATTGCATGGGATGAATGGCTTAAAGAGAAAAGGGATGATAAGAGTGAGCTATAAAAAGGTTGAGGACAAGATAATACTAAGTGTTGAAGACAACGGAGTCGGTAGGAATTTTGATCTTTCTAAGAACAAGAAATCAAGGTCTTCGCATTCTGTTAATATTACTGAAGAAAGACTAGAAGTTTTTTCAAAAAAAATGAATACAGCTTATTCGTTGAACTATAACGATGTCATTAAAAATGAGAAATTTATGGGTACTTTAGTTCATATCGAACTTCCCCTTACGTGAATTTTTGTTAATGATCAGAGGAATCTTACTGATTTCCCAATTCTGGCTCTTTTGATTTCATTGGATCTTGTTCGGATTCGTTTTTTGCCATATGGAAAAATAAGTCTGAAATCAAATCCAATAATATTTCCATTGGGCTTGGTTATCGTAATAGAATTATTTTCAACAAATGTGACTGTTCCAAGTTTAGTTAAGTTGCATCTGAAAAAAACATCTAATTCATAATTGATCATTTTTTTCATTCCATTTTTTTTGAGCTTCAGTGTTGATCTATACCCGACATTTGGCTTTATAAAATATGTGATTGCTCTGTTGTTATTTATAAGAACATTGTAATGCTCATATTGCTCTGATAAGCTTCCTTTAAAGAGTAGTTGGCTACCAATGGTGGCACCAACAAAAGAAGCACGATCGTCATTTGGATTGTTAAAATATTTAAAGCCCAAATTTAAATGTGGCACTGTGAAGTTGAGATAATATGAATCATATGGTCCTTTATTCGATAGTGCATACCCAATTAAACCAAGACCTATTTCACTTTGCAGCCATTTGTTGTTTCGGTTTATTAAGAAAAGGGAAACACCACCGGTAGGATAAAAACTACCAGACCACCTGGATTGCTCATCGAAATCAGGAAAAGAATGTCCTCCCGTCATCTCAATTCCAAACCCAAACTTACTGATATATGTATTCTGAGCTAAACCGCTATGTGTTGCCATAGTCAATGCTATGAAGATTATCATGCATAAGGAAGACGGAGTCATGTTTTTCATAACTAGAAAACCAGTTTTTTATTGCTATTTCTTATCGAAAGTGCTGATTAAAACAAAAAGCTGGCATTTAGAGTAATCATTTGATCTTCATTTGAATTGGCGTAAGTTCCTGTAATAACAACTTGTTGCATAGGGCTTATCCATAGTCCACCACCATAGCTATTGTGCCAAAGATTTGAACTCTCACTATCTATCCAAACTCTGCCATGGTCAGCAAACCCAAAGATGCCAAACTGTCCAGGAAATAAGTAAGATCTAAAATCGAAGAGTTTAATTCTTATCTCTGTGTTATTGTAGGCGCTTGATCTTCCAGAGTACCGGTCTCTGTTAAAGCCTCTCATATTGTCTTGCCCAAAGAATATGTTTTGGGATCCAAGAGTATTGGCCTGATAGAACTCATAATCTCCAAAATTTGTCGCGCCCCCGAATCTGGTGGCGAAGGTGACAGGGAATTTTGTATTGAGACTCGTATAGAAACAGAAGTTTCCTTGAATTCGATTGAGACTTTTTTGAAGTGTTGTGTTGTACAACCAATCAGCTGATCCGTTGACTTTGATACCTTTTGTGGGTACGACTTTATTATCTGTGGTATTTAATAAATATTCAATTTTGACTCCTGGTAAATGCGTAGATTCAAAGGCTGTCTCTGGGATGTTTGCCGCATCAGAACCTATAAATCTATTTGCGTCTAATTCGACATCTACGTATTCATATTGAGGACCAAATTTTAGTGTTTGCTTCTCATCAAACCTCCGTTGGAATGCACTGTAAAACTTCACGTTATTAAACCTCACTAAATAAAAATTGAAGTCATCTGTGGTCTTGTTGGTTTCATTTCCCAGTCCGTAGAAATTGGTTGCGCTTTGCGGAGCGAGAACGTTTAAATTCGTTGTAATATCCCATTTCCTCAAAACTTGGTATAGATTATTAGAGTACTGGAAGGAAAATGCACCTGTCTTAGCAGCCACTGCGCCTTGGAATTTATGATCGGAAGCATGTGGGGTTTTTCTCCAACCAAATTTAGTGCTTAGAAAACCTCCTCCTAAGAATAAACCGTCATCTACATTAAAACCGAAGGTAACTAGAGGTAATACGTTATCTGCTTTGAACTTTTCCCTTGTATAGGAATTTACATCCATGTCATCTTCTGTTAAGTCTTTAGTTTCTCCAGACCCCTCAATG
>JALEGO010000686.1 GCA_022763165.1 Flavobacteriales bacterium | reverse complement strand
TCAAATGTATACGAATTTATAACAACTTGATAATCAGCATGTAAAATGGTTGTTCTGAGTTAAAACGCGAAACCAACATCACTAGTCCCCTTTTTTCGGATATTTGCAATAGGGAACTCATTAGATCAAACCACAAAATATTATGACCTCAAAACTATTTCTAACGACACTTTTTTCGATCACATTGCTTATGGCCAATGCTCAATTAGACACTTTGATAAGTAACATATCTAGCATAAATAGTGTAATTGTTCATGGAGATTTTCTGTACGCAACTGAAGGTAATTCACAGATTGTAAAACTCGATCTTAATAATCCAGGAGCCGGTATCACTCAAGTTGTGTCGGGTTTAAATGCCACATTCGGATTTGAGATTTATGGTTCTGAATTATTTTTCGGACAAGCCAATGAGATAGTTAAGATCGATCTAAATGCAACGAATCCCACTCCAACGATTGTTGCCTCAGGGTTCGGTTATATTGTGGGATTGGCGCTACATGGAAATTTCCTTTATTATTCTGACTGGAGTAATGACCTAATTGGAAAGCTGGACTTATCCAGTACCAGCCCAACTCCTGTTAATGTTATTTCTTCAGGATTAACTGACCCGCATAGAATAGAGTTTAAAAATGATGAACTTTATATTTTGGAAGAAACAGTTGGTCAAGTAACTAAATTTGATGTAACGGCTGCCAATCCCACCTTGCAAAGTGTCACCAGTAATATCAATGTGCCAACTGGCATCACATTCTTTGTTGATAGCACTATGTTCGTCTCTGAGTTTACCTCTGGAAATATTTTAAAATATGACTTGACGGTTAATCCAGTAGTTCCATTTGATACAATATTCGGTGGAATTGGATCGAGTGATCTATGGATAGATTCTAACATGCTTTATATAGCCGATTTTGGCGGAGACCAAATTCTAGTTTATTCTTTAGCTCCACCAGTCTCTGTTGGTGCAAACTACAACGACACTCATTTGAGTATTTTTCCAAACCCTAGCTCAGGAATTTTTGATATTTCTGGTAATATTACATCCCAACAGTTCAAAATCTTTGATCAAAATGGGCAGTCTATTGAAGTTAATATGAGTGATGGGAATAAAATAGACTTGACTTCTAAGGCAAATGGGGTCTATTTCTTGATATGTGAAAGCAAGGTTTTCAAACTGATTAAGTTCTGACCGATACTTTATGAAATGGATTGTGATATTGTTTAACAGCCTAAACCTACATTTGGAGGCATGTTAAAGAGTTCTGAGTCAAATTCTTTTTCAATTCCTAAGACCTTGCGTAATCTAATTTCATCTGGTAATGATGGTTCGATAAGGTATTTGTAATCATAATTAAAGCAAAAACCTCCCGTGTAGCTGCCGGTCCAAACGACACTTAATGTATCTCCTGATCTTTGCCATGGCGCAAAATTCAGATGAAGTGCACCTGTCTTCAAGTTTTTATTGGTACAAAAGATATATCCGTCTTTTTGAAACCTCAATAAGGGTTTTGGATCAGTCTTTCCATTGGCTGGCGAAGTATCCTGGAATTTTTTAAAAACTAGTATTGAGTCTTTGATGTGATTTTCAAATACAAATAGATCCTGAGTTACTAGGATATTGGGAATTTCAAGTTGCGTTGTTGTCTTTTCTAAGGCTCCTGAGAAGCAAGACAAGAGCGAAATTATAATTGAAAAAAAGACGAATTTATTGCCAAGATAATCAGCCATGTACCATTAACTTGAAGCCTTTCCCGTGAACATTTACAATTTCAATATTCTCATCTGGCTTAAGGTATTTTCGGAGTTTAGTGATGTAAACATCCATGCTTCTGGAGTTAAAATAACTATCGTCTCCCCATACTTGCTTCAGCGCATCACTTCTATCCAATACATCATTTACATTGGCGCAAAGCATTTTGAGAAGTTCGTTTTCTTTTGAAGTCAATTTTTGAGCTTCATCACTACCATTAACCGTCAACGTTTGTTTATCATAATCAAAATGAATAATTCCTACTTCGTAAGTATTGTTAAGTTTCTTTAAGCCTCCTTGATTTACTCTTCGCTCAATAGCTTGCATTCTCAACAACAACTCTTCCATAGTAAAGGGCTTCGTCATATAGTCATCAGCCCCAATTTGAAACCCCTCTATTTTGTCCTCTTTCATAGACTTTGCGGTCAAAAATATGATTGGTACGTTCTTGTCTATCTTTCTGATTTCTTTCGCTAATGTAAAGCCATCCTGGATGGGCATCATAACGTCTAAAATGCAAAAATCGTAATCCTTTTCTTTGAACAATTCAAAGCCTTCCATACCGTTCCGAGCTAAGGAAGTTTCATAGCCTTTAACATTGAGATACTCATTCAATATATCTCCTAAGTTTTGATCATCCTCGACCAACAACACTTTTGATTTAGTTTTCATAATTCATGGGGATTTTAACAATAAATTCGCTTCCTTTATTCAGTTGACTTTTCACATCCACCGTCCCGAGATGCTTTTCGACAATTATTTTGACATAACTCAAACCAAGGCCAAAACCCTTGACATCATGCAAATTTCCTGTTGGCACTCGATAAAGTTTATCAAAGACATGTTTTACGTTCTCCTTGGCAATACCTTGACCTTTGTCTGATACAGAAACCATAAGGTTTCTATCTTCATTCCATGTCCTTACCGTTATTTCTGGTTTAGATGGCGAGTATTTATTTGCATTGTCTAATAAGTTGTAAACTACATTGGTAAAGTGAACTTCATCCACTTGTACATTCGGTTGTTTCGCATCAAGTTTTAAAACAATCGTTCCTTCTTTTTCTCTTACTTGAAGGTTTATTTTATCTACAAGGTTATTGATGAGATCGTGGAAGTTCACGATTTCTCTTTTAAGTGCAAAGCCACCTTTGTCTAAAACAGCGTGCTGTAAAACATTTTGTACAAGGGTTCCCAGTCTCTTATTTTCTTCTCCAATCATGTCCACATATCTTTTGACTACTGTAGCGTTGTTAGACAAATCCGGGTCCTGCAATGCTTCATGCGCTAGAGAGATCGTTGAAATTGGTGTTTTCAATTCATGCGTCATGTTGTTGATGAAATCGTTTTTGATTTCTGATAATCGTTTTTGCCTGTAAATAGTTCTGAGCGTATATATGAGCAGTGCACTTATTGCCACAATGATGAACAATGACACCATCAAGATAATCCATGAACTTTTTAATACATAGCTCGTGGAGTTGGGAAAGTGTACTTTCAGCAGGTTATTGGACTGAACAATATCATTGGGATAAAGAATCGCTTCAAACTCTGATGTCAGCAACTTTTTCTCCGCCTTTTGATCTGAAGTCAATACGATCTTGTTTTCTTCATTCAAAACACCATACTCATACTTTGTAGAAATCCCCCTCTTTTGTAATTCGAACTGTAACAAAGAGTCTAAAAAAACTTTATTAATTCTTTCCCCAATTCCAGCATAAAGATTGACTTCCATGAGCCTTTTAACGATGTCTCCCACAAACGTAGTTTTTCTTCCAATTCTGGATTTGATAAGGCTATCCAGAGACATTTGTTCACCTTTCACCAAGAGTGTAGAAGTATCCTTCGTAACATCAATTTTGAACTCGTCCATTACATCCACTTCTCTGAAGAGTGAAGAATCGGAGTTGTAATACTCTTTTTCTATCACATCTTTCCTTTCTCCTGTAATCTCTTTGATCATTTTTATACTATGTTTCCCATTTTCTTGAGAAACATTCTGTACAATAAGGTATTCCAGGCCTGAATCAGGAATCTGATCTGGCAATTGAGTGATTGAATCTTCATTAAAGAAGAGAAATCTGGCTTTTTGGTGAGACCTTAATTTGTCAAGGGTTTCTTTTTTTTCCAACTTGTCAATAACAGTATTGACAGCGTCTTTGGCGTTTCGATCAAAGGCCTCTTGTTTTAGTTTAATCGCATTATTCACCCAATAGATTTGAACAGCAATAAGAGAAACCAATACCAAACTGGCCAATAAAATTAAAGACGAGATGTTCCGCTTGCTATTCATTCCAAACTACTAAGATACTGCGCCACAACAACTACGCAAGGGGCTTAACAAGAATTAACAGAAGGAATACACCAATGAAGTGGCCATGTTTATTGAATAAAGACCTTACCAAGAGACATCGAAAATTGATACCTTGACAGCCTTGTTGTAGAATTTGACAATTATTTTCTGATTACAAGATCAGCTTTTCTTAGTTCAATCGTCTCATTAACACTACTTCTCAAAACAGATGAAAATACGTACTCACCATCATCAGGTAATGGAGGAAATGTCGCCATTTTCCCCTCATAACTCATGTTGTGCTTGTTTCCAAGAGATGTTTCGACTGATTTCATTTTCACATTCACATCGAAAGGCAGCGCTTGAACTGAGTAAACCGTATCATTTCCATTTAGGATTAATACGATATAGTCCATTCTTAAATCTCCTTCGTATGAAATGTCTAGATCGGTCCATACAGATACTTCATCACCTTTCTTTAAATTGATTGAAGTATTTTTGAATCCCGCATCATAAATCTCTTGGGTAATTTGTTGATCTGATC
>JALEGO010000685.1 GCA_022763165.1 Flavobacteriales bacterium | reverse complement strand
TGGCGTGAAAGTTGCCAAAGAAAAGTAGATTGGGTTTGTGCTGCAAGATATCCTCTCTGGTAAATGTGCCAGCAGAAACTTTAGGTCGTGTAGATAGTGTAGCAAAAACAATGGTTAGGACGCACACCAAGATTAAGGTAGCCGTGGGAATGATCAGGGTGGGATTGTCATCAAAATTGGGAATTAGAGAGGATAGGCAAATGGAAAGTATCACTGCGTTGATGCTCAACATAATGTTGGCCTTGTTATCAGCAATAGCACTTAAACTCATGTGATTGTTATAAGTTACACGAAACATTGTTTCTATTCCTCTCTCCGGTGTCAGCTTCTTTCTCGTTTCTTTTTGTTTTTTTAATTCGGCCTGTTCTTCAGAGACTAGGAGTTGTGATTGAATTTCTTTTAGTTTAAGAATATTCTTTTGCTTACGCTTTGCCAAATCCTTTTCTGCACATTCCGTAAAATAAGCATGTTGTGTTAGAAAGGAAATTTCAGATTCAGGCCAGGTGAAGTCTTTTGGAAATTTATCATTCAATTCCCATTCCAGCCTTAATAATTCGCTTTTGTCAAAATAGTCTTTACTTCCGAAATGAGCCATGTCCGCATCACAGAGAATTTCCCCAATTTCATTCGAAGGTCTTTGTGGCCATATGGTGCCCATTATAGCAAGCTTTACGGCTTCAATATCCTTTTCTTCAAAGGCGTTTTCCTTCATAAACTGCTCTGCAAGTTTCGCGCTTACTTCCTCATGTCCATAGTACTTCTTTGAGTATCCAGTATCATGGAACCATGCTGCCAATTCCAGAAGAATCATGCTATTTTCTTCTAAACCATAAGCTTTTCCTATTTTCTTAGCGGCTTTAACGACTTCCGCAGTATGGTTGTAGTCATGATAAACCAAATTCTTAATTTCCCCGTTTTTGAATATGTCAAATACGGTATTACTCGCGAGATCTAAAATACCAATCTCTTCTAGCTCTTGATTTTCGCTATCCTCCATTGTACATAAACAGTTTTACATTAGCTTTACCTCCTCGTCCTTCATTTGAAATGAACATATTTCCATCTTTATCAAATGTTAGTCCCTCTGGTTGTTTAAAAATCTTTCCATCTAAATGATAGGTTTTTTTGATATCTCCATTAAGATCAGTGACTAGTAGAGTGTTTCCTGAGGAAGCAATAATATATAATTCCTTAGTAATCGGATGAATCTCTAGGGCTGAAGGATTAAAAGTAATATTGTTCTGTCCCATTTTCTCCATTACCTTATCATAGGTTTCCTGAGTTTTTCCTACGCGCTTGGCTAGTCTTATTTTTTCTAAATCTAAGAGAACCATTGGTATTGAATCGAATTGCATTGCTTCAAGGTCATAGGCATATATGGCTTTAAAATGATCATACTCTTTTCCTTTTCCAGCTTTGGCTTTACATGCAATGTATAGTTTTTGTGCTTCTTTGTCAAAACATAGTCCTTCTGTATCATATGCACTTCCCAATGGAATCTCGATTTTCTCGGCTTGAGTTTTAGCCTTCTTTTTCTTCATGAGTTCAGAGAAATCTTCTACTTTAAACAAATTACCATTGCTCTGCAAGATGAAAACATCTTTATCGACAATCGCTAAATCCTCATAGTCTTTGTTTTTACCGAAATCCACCTTTGAAACAATCTTTGATTGTTCGGTATCGTATTTATATAAAATGCCTTTTTCATCATTGATACATAGGAATTGCTTGTTGTTGACAAATGCAATACCCGAAATCTCCTTTAGACTATTTGGAAGATCATATGAGAAAAGATCTGCATTCAGATTATAGGCTTCTTCTGAATCCATTGATCCTTCAGGGCACGAAAAAAATAATACGAGAAACGTAAATGTTAAAAAGTATAAGAATCCTATCTTCATGAATTGAGTAATCGTTTTCGGTAATTGTAGATTGATTGCTGTGATCTTATTTTTCTTCCACCTGAGGGTAATTTGGTGTTTTGCAGATTGTTTCCTATTGTACAACCTTTGACATTGTCCATCAGTTGAAATTGCAGGTCTTTCCAAATTTCTTCAAAGACCTTTTCACTCTTAATTGGGAAAGCTACTTCAACTCTTCTGTAAAGATTTCTTTCCATCCAATCTGCAGAGCCTAAATACATTTTGGGACTTCCATCATTGCCAAAGTAGTATACTCTGGAATGTTCAAGGTATCGATCTACTACGCGAATCAACCTTATATTCTTAATAGGCTTTATACAACAAATACCTCGAATGATAATATCAACTTTGACTCCTAAACCAGCGGCTTCATATAGTTTTTGAATCATTTTTGGATCTTGAATGTTGTTCAATTTTAACAGTATGTATGCCTCTGATCCATTGTTTGCATGTTGAATTTCTTTGTCAATTAATTGCAGGAACTTTTTCGGCATATTGACTTGTGCAACCAAAAGCTCTTTTAGCTTGGGTTTGGCTTCTTGTTTGAAGACAAAATCAAAAGTTTTATTTAGTTCGTTACACAATTTGGAATCTGATGTCAATAGTGCATAGTCCGTGTAAACATTAGCCGTATTTTCATTGAAATTGCCAGTTCCCAAAAACGCAATTCGCTGAGTTTTTCCTTCATGTTGTCTCTCGATTAGAGCAATTTTGGAATGAACTTTTATATCTAAAGGACTGTAAACGATTTTAATTCCTGCCTGTTTCATCAGTTTGGCCCATTTCAAATTATTAGATTCATCAAACCGAGCTTTTGCCTCTACGAGCACTGTAACTTTTTTCCCATTGTGTGCTGCACTTATCAGGGGGCTGGCGATTGATGATTTATTCGAGACTCTGTAGAGCGTGAGTTTTATTTTTGTTACTCTTGGATCTAAAGCAGCTTCATTAAAATATCTCAATATATAGTCATACCGCTGATAAGGGAAAGTGAGCAAAACATCTTTTTGAGCAATGACATCATGGATGGAATTACAATTTCCTAAGTTTGGATGTGCTAAATTTGGCTGCGATCGGTTCTCTAGCTTTTTACCGATGGGGTTTGGTAGTCCAAACAAATCGTCCATATTGTGATATGGCCCGCCTTCAATAATATCATTTTTTTCTACATTCAGTAATTCTCCCAAAAAGTTTAAGCCCTTCTCAGAAATACCTGGTCCAACAAGTAGTCTAGAAGGAGCGCCAGTGTTTCTTTTG
>JALEGO010000684.1 GCA_022763165.1 Flavobacteriales bacterium | reverse complement strand
TTAGCTTAGCTTTATCTTCTTTATAGCTTTTTGGAGCTTTGTTTGGTCCTGCATGAAGACTTAAATATTGATCGGCGAGATCTTGCATTGATTGTCCTGTATGTCTAGCGATCACCTTATGCTTGACAGAAGGATCCTCTCCTGCACCTACGCTTAAGGAAAACTCTATTGCCTTTTGACGTGCTAATTCTGTTGTTATGGGTCCATGAACTCCTATCTTTATTTTACGAGTTTCTCGCTTTTTATTTCTATACTGAAGAAAATAAGTTTTCTTGCCGGTGGGGTAAACCCTTACATAAAAACCAGTTACTTCTGTATCCCAGATTTCAATCCGTTTTATTGGATCTGGTACTGCACTTTCCACAACCCGCTTTGTCAATTTAATTTTATTCGTTTTTTGTGATGACATATCAAATTTTCCTCTCCTAGGCTTTTATTAAATGAAGCTTAGCAATATTAAAATAAGAGTTCAATCAAAAAGGGGAGCATATGGGGAGCAACAGGAGTAGAAATGAGTAGACATTTATAGATGTGTATAGACGCTTACTCTTATTTATGTTATTGAAAAATCAATACATATAGACGATTATAGATATGGGTAGACACATAGTACGCCTGACTCTTAATCAGCGGGTCACAGGTTCGAATCCTGTAGCGCCCACCAGGGAAATACGGTTTTTTGATTATCAAAAACAACAATTTTTTTAATTGTCATCAAATTATCATCTCTTCAGAGAGACTTCGGGTCATTCATGAAAACTGTATTGTGACCCTATGAGCATGTGTTCGTGCTTTATGAGCTTCCTTTAAAGACTGGAATTAGTTGAGGCCCGGATCAATGGTGCACATGACTTCTCATGGAAGAGACTCAAATCTACCCACTTGTCTTGCACTGAAGAGAGACAAGTCCATTGCAAAGATTGTATCAACCCCAATCCAACGCTTTTAGGGAAAAGATAAACCATACAATACACGAGAGGGGCGAAGATTATAGATGAGAATTTAATATAGTTCTCTATCTCTAATCTTCACTTTACATTGATCCCAAAAGGAATAAAGAACTCTTTTCCATAAGCCTTAACTTGGACCCAAATTTTCCAGAAACCTGGTTTATTGGGTTCGAAATGAAAATCAAGTTCGGGTCCTCCTCTATCTGACTCTTTTGAAGTTTCAACTCCCATAGGATGCACGTGGGCAATTGTTTTAAAATCTTCGTTTATCGCGACAATGTGAGCAAAAGCGCCCATAACAGGCTCTAGTTGAGTAAAGGGATGACCTTGCGAATCTTTGACAAGAACTTTTCCCATTGCGGCTTTTCCGTTCATGAATTCTTGAGAGTCAAAGGAAAGGTTAAAGTAAATTTTATCACTTCTTCCGCCGGTGCTATAAGTTGAATTAAGCGTTTTATCTACTTTTTGAGGACTTTTAGAAAGGTTCCCAAGATCAGCCATGATATATTCTTGTTGGTTTGTACAAAGAGGCGTCAGATCAACCCAAACTTTATATTGACTTGCCTCCTTGGGAGTCCATTCAAATTGGTAGATTCCCGGTTTATTAGTAGGAGTAGGGTGAATATGTTGATAATCCGTCAATGTCTGATCAAAGATAAGCAAATGTATTAATTTTGTGTGTGTTTCTTTAATTTCAGAGGGCAGTAAAGGTTTATTATCCTTTTTCGAAATAAGTTCAATCTCCGTGGGTGTTTTTTTATCTTTTACAAGAGGCTCCTTAAGGAATATTTCTGCCTTGATGGCATTTTCGCCAGCCTTAGTAGCCCCTTCACAATTATGAGGCGTATTCTCTGAGCTCATTGCCGAGGGCAGATTTCCCATAAATGAAAAAACAAAGATCGAAATACTTAAAAGCGTTTTACTTGTCATCATTGTTTACCTTCCTGCAGTTGACGATTATGATGTTTCTGCTCTCTCCATTTTTCAAGGTGGTAATAAAGTGTTGGAATTACGATCATATTTAATATCGTTGACGTAAAAAGGCCACCTAGAAGAACTTGGGCTAAGGGACGTTCCAACTCTTTACCAACGGGAGATCCCCATAACAGAGGTATGAGGCCTAGCGCTGCAGTAGAGGCTGTCATCAAAACGGGAACGAGTCGATCTATGGTTCCTTGAACCACCACCTCTTGAAGAGGTTTTTGCTCTCGATGTAGCTGGTTATAACGAGAAACTAGAATAATACCGTTACGCATGGTAATTCCAAGCAGTGTAATGAATCCAATCATCGCAGCTACACTCATATCTGCCCCAGCGATATAAAGAGAAAAAATTCCCCCTATCAAGGCAAGGGGAACGTTAAGCATAACAAGAAAAGCCTCTCGAAGTGTACCAAACACTTTATAGAGTAGCGTCAGGGTCGCCAATAAGATTAATCCTCCAAAGGTTAATAGAGTGCGATTGGCCTGCTGTTGGCTTTCAAATTGCCCACCATATTCTATATAGTACCCTGTAGGCAGTTTAATTTGTTCTTGTATCCCTTTTTGAACGTCTTGAATGACGCTTTCTAAATCGCGACTTTGTACGTTGAAAGCAACAACGACAAGACGCTGAATATTTTCACGTTTAATCGAATAGGGCTGGTTTTCGATTTCTATTTTTGCAATAGCTCGCAAAGGAATTTTGGCGTTACCATCTGATCCCGGTTCTGGAATATCGATATATAAGTTTTGGAGAGAACGAAGGGTATCGCGATCTTTATCATCCAAGCGTACAAATAAATCAAAACTGCGTTGGCCTTCCAAGATACTAGAAACAACCACTCCATTGAGATAGGTTTGTATTGTATCTGCAATGCTCCCAACTTGAATACCATAACGAATCGCTTTTTCTCTATCAATTTTAATGGAAACTTGAGGTACTGTGATTTGTTGTTCTCTATTAATATCCACAACACCAGGGACTGTTCGTAAGAATTTCTCTATAGATTGACCAGTTTGGTTGAGTATGGAGAGATTTTCTCCAAAAATTTTAATAGCGACTTGAGCTCTTACTCCCGATAGAACTTCATCCATTCTATGGGCAATAAATTGACCAACGTTAAATACGGCTCCAGGAATTCTCGTCAAATCTTCACGAATACGTTTAACCAATTCTATAGGTGGTGTATTTTTGTCTTTATCAAAGTCTAAAAGAATATCAAATTCATTGAAATTTGGGGGCCCAGAATCTTCATCCAATTCACTTCGGCCTGCACGTTGTGAAATTGAAATGACTTGGGGATATTTCAATAATTTTTGACGAACCAATTTTCCTAAACGCATGGATTCTTCTAAAGACGTCCCCGGCAGTGTATTCATGGAAATAATAAAATTTCCTTCATGAAACTCAGGTAAAAAAGACCTCCCAAAAAAGGGGAGAAGCATTAAAGCTACTATAAAAACTGCCGTAACTGTACTAAGCACCCAAAGATAATGGTTCAATGACCAATTAAGAATATGAGAGAACCTTCCTTTAAGCCAAACGACAAATGGTGTTTCTTTTTCTATAGGATGTTCTTCTGCAGAGAACGAGGCATCATTTTTTATGATGTCGCGGTTTTTTAACTCATGTAAATGCATTTGAGCATCAAGCTTTTTTTCCTCAGAATGCACCAATAGCAGGTAGCAAAGCGCAGGTAAGGTTAGGATTGAAACGAGTAGAGAAGCGAGGACAGAGGCTATATAAGCAACTCCTAAGGGACTAAAAATACGCGCCGCAATTCCTTCTAAGAAAAAGATGGGGATAAAGACCATACAAATGATCATTGTAGCATAAACAACAGAGCTACGAATCTCGAGAACCGCATCAAAAATAATTTCAATAGAAGGTAAGGGATGAGAGAAGGAACGATTTAATCTCAGTCGGCGTACGACATTTTCAACTGTGATAATTCCGTCATCTACAACCTCACCGATCGCGATAGCTAATCCTCCTAATGTCATAACATTAATGCCCATTCCTAAAGCATTCATAACGAGAATGCCTCCTATAAAGGATACTGGAATTGATAAAAACGTAATTAAGGAAGCCCTCCAATTCATCAAGAAAATAAACAAAATAATAATGACAATGATGGCCCCTTCTAGAAGAGCTACTTTTAAATTATGAATGGCTGATTCAATAAAGTTAGCTTGACGAAAGACGTGAGTATTTAAGGTTACACCTGGAGGCAGGGTCTTTTTAATGTCTTCTAATACCTTTTCAACCTTATAGGTCGTCGTAAGTGCATCG
>JALEGO010000683.1 GCA_022763165.1 Flavobacteriales bacterium | reverse complement strand
GCCTTCTATAGATTCTACTAGAAAATTCTTTTCCAAATCCTTCAACAGTCCTGGCATCTTAAGTTCATCTTGTGTGACACTTACTGAAAAACTCAAAGCCAAATTTTGCATCATGTTTATGCGAACACCATGCTCAGTGAAGCATGTAAAAATATCCCTCAAATTATCTTCCATAATAAAAGAGTAATCTTTTGGAGATATTTTAATAAGGATTTGATTTACTCTAAAAATAAAAGACGGAATCAATTTGTCCAAACTTGTATTAGCATCGATTAAGGTACCTTCTTCGCTTGGATTGATAAATGATTTTACATAAAGTGGAATTCCCTTATTTTGAAGAGGCTGTATCGTTCTTGGATGGATCACAGAAGTCCCATAATACGTCAGTTCAATAGCCTCTCCATAACTTAGATTCGATAGTTTAATCGTACTATCAAACCACTTCGGATCAGCATTCAATACACCAGGAACATCTTTCCAAATCGTTACTGATTCCGCATCCAATAAATAGGCGATTATTGCAGCCGTGAAATCAGAACCTTCCCTACCCAGTGTTGTGGTGAAGTTTTCTGATGTCACCCCAATAAAGCCTTGTGTAATTATAACTTTAGATTCACTACCAGTAAAAGATGACTTTAGATTTCTATTCGCACTTTGTTGGGACAATTCCCAATCGATCCTTCCTTCACGATAGGTATTATCGGTATTGATAAAGTCACGTGCGTCCATCCAAGTGTTCTCAATCCCAATTTCATTTAAATAGGCAGAAACAATTTTTGTACTCAGCATTTCTCCCACTGAAACGATCTGGTCATACTCAAAATCATAAGTACCAGTAGGTTCATCCTCTATAGCCCACTCAATCTCTACAAAAGTGTTATTCACCTCATCAAAAATGGGATGTGTTGATTCAAATAAATCTTCTAGAATAGCATGATGAAAGTCTTTCAGCTTTTGTAATTGTTCGCCAGCATTTCCGGATTTTGTAAAGTATGCCTTTGTCAGTTCCTCCAATGCATTTGTGGTTTTACCCATTGCAGAAATCACTACGGAAATTGAATCACCAGAATGCAAACGCATAACTTCGGCAACATTCTTTACTCCGTCCGCATCCTTTACCGATGCCCCACCAAACTTAAATACTTTCATTTGTTAAAATTGAGGCAAATTTAAGCTAAAACTATTATCACTTACATGACTTACAATTAAGAATTAAATTAAAATCCTTGTGTTGATTTTCATCAATAGCATGTTTCAAAATCATAATTTTTAATCACCACTAATTCAATAAATTCAACCTTTTAATAATATTTAACATTCCGCCCATCAAAAAGAAATTCTTTTATGGAATATGATTGCTAATTTGACCTTTCAATAAATCTTTTCATAATGAATAAGTTAATCTGGATTTTCTGTGGCATGGTTTCCACGGGATTTTGGTTTGTTAATACTGACAAAGACATCATATCGCCAAAGGGTGAAGACAAAAAATCAAAAAATTTTAACTGGAATGCCTTAGAACTTCAAGATAGTGTCACAATCAGCACGTATCCTGGAGTCTTCATAAAACAAGAAGCAAACAAATCCATACCCCTTGCGGTAAGAGATCTAAATATAACAGTACAAGTACTTAACAATTTTGCTATCACAACGATGGAAATGACATTCTTCAACGAATTGGACAGAATTCTTGAGGGAGAACTTTATTTCCCATTAGGCCAAGGACAAACAGTATCAAGATTTGCAATGGATGTGAATGGAAAACTTCGCGAAGGAGTTGTTGTAGAAAAGAAAAAAGGCAGAGTAGCTTTCGAATCCACAGTCAGAAGACAAATCGACCCAGGCCTAGTAGAATGGACCAAAGGCAACAATTTCAAGTCCAGAGTTTACCCAATTCCAGCTAATGGCAAAAAGACAATTCTCATAGCCTATACTCAGGAACTTCAACAATCTCAGGGACATGCTATTTACAAATTACCGATGAACTTTAAAGATCAATTGGATCATCTAAAAATAGACGTCCAACTTGACGCTACAAATCATAAACCCCTAGTTAAATCGAATGATTACCAATTCAAGTTTAAAGAAACTCAACACGGCTATGAAGCTCAAACTATCAAAATGAATACGAATGCAGATCAGCCTATTGAACTTGCCATTCCACTTGTTACTGATAAACCGCAGGTCGTCACATATGAAGCCGATGGCATTTTGTACTACTATGCAAAGTCGTCTTTAGAATCTAAAAAAGAGAAAAAGAAACTTCCCCAAAACCTGACGATTGCATGGGATGTATCCAGTTCAGCGGATAAAAGAAACATCAATAAAGAAATAGCTTTACTTACTGAATACTTGAAAGCACTGGAGAATGCAGAGGTTAAGGTACTGACTTTTAGCAACACGGTACATGAAACAAAAGTCTTTTCATTATCCAATGGAAATAGCTCGGAAATATTGGACTTCCTTAAAAGTCAAACTTTTGATGGAGCCACTAACCTTGGTGCCTTAAACAAAAAGCTAACTGAGACCGATGAGATACTGCTCTTCTCTGACGGCCTCGCAAATTTCGGAACCGAACTGCATGATTTTCCCGATAAAAACCTTTTTACCATCAACTCAAGTGCAATTGCAGACCATTCAAAACTTGATTTTATCGCTCGAAAAACGAAATCCGTTTATTTAAACCTTAACAGAATGAGTATTGGAGATGGCTTGGAGCAATTGACCTATTTGACAACCAAGTTTGTCCGTACAGAGGGAGATGTTATGAACTGTTATCCTTCAATGCCGACTGCACTATCTAACAATTTCAGTGTTTCTGGTCAAACCAAAAACAAAGTTGAATTAAATTTAGAATATAGAACCACTGATGATATCAAAGAAACAGAAACGATCAAACTAGGAGAAGCAACGCAAACAAGTTCACTTGTTCCTTTGATATGGGCTCAAAAAAAACTGCAAGAACTAAATCTAAACTTCGAGGAAAACAAAGATGAAATTACCGCTTTGGGCAAAGAATTTGGTCTGGTCACTCCAAATACTTCCTTGATCGTATTGGATCGTGTAGAAGACTATGTTGAGCATGAAATAACACCACCAGAAGAATTAATGAGTGAATACAATCGCATGTTGACTGAAAATCGTTCAATCGAAGAAAGCCAACACGAAACGCTTATAGCTGATGTGAAGCGAAACTTTCTACAAAGACAGGAGTGGTGGGAAAAAGTATATGAGGTTCCAAAACCAAAAGCCTATGAATTCAAAAAGGATAAATTAGATATTGACGGTTATGCTGACTCATTAGTTTTTAATTTATATGATGCAAGTGGATCACATGACGTAGAATTTTCAGAGAATGAGATTGAGCTCGTGGACATTGAAGAATCAGAAAATCGAGCAGAGGCTCCAGCACCAGCAATTTTTTCATCAGCACGAGATCGAGTTAGTGAACGAGAAATGGACGCTTTAGAGCAAATTGAAATAACGGCCAATGGAGCTACAACTTTAGCGACCGGTTGGGCACAAACTGAAGGACGCAATGAAAAAGAAGGGTTGAAGTTGATAAAAAAGATTGAGGATGAGGCCAAGGCAAAAGACATGAAATCCGAAATTTCGGTATGGAACCCCAACACACCTTATATCAAGAAACTTGAAAATGTGGACCAAGCAAAAAAATATACATCTTACCTTGATCTTAAAAAGAAATACGCGAACCAACCCAGCTTCTACCTTGATGTAGCGGATCATTTTATAGGGCAAGATGATAAAACAACGGCTCTAAGAATATTGAGCAACATCGCTGAACTTGAATTGGAAAATCATGAGCTTTTAAGAATCTTGGGGCATCGTTTGGATCAAATTGAAGAGGTCGATTTGGCCATTGGTGTATTCTCCGAAGTACTTAAAATCAGAGATGAAGAACCTCAATCACATCGAGATCTCGCACTTTGTTACGCCAAAGTTAATCGTGATCAAGAAGCCATAGATAAACTATATCATATCATCACCAACTCTTGGGATTCAAGATTCCCCGACATTCAGGGCATCGCATTAAACGAAATGAACAACATCATTGCCAATTCCAAAATGCAATTGAATCTTGCTGGTATAGATAAGGATTTAATCAAAAATATGGACACTGACATCAGAGTCATTGTTAATTGGGACACAGATAATTGTGACATGGATCTATGGGTAACTGATGCCCGAAATGAAAAATGTATGTACAACCACAAGAAAACCATAACTG
>JALEGO010000682.1 GCA_022763165.1 Flavobacteriales bacterium | reverse complement strand
GGTCCTACGCATAGAGTGGTCGTAACTGTGCAGGCATCCAAGGATGTTTATGGTAAGGTAAATGTGAGTTACATCGTTGCAGGAGCCGGTTGGAAGCCTTCATACGATATTAGGGCTCATAATACAAGAAGTCCTGTAGAGTTAACTTACAAGGCAGAGGTGTATCAAAATTCTGGAGTAGATTGGGATGGCGTTTCTATGACTTTGAGCTCTAATTCAGCCTATAGAACTACTACGAAACCCGAATTGCCAACTTGGTATTTGAATTATTATACACATAACGCTGGAAATCGAGGCTTGATGAACGGTGGTGGATATATGATGGATAGTCTAGAAAAGAATTTTAAGGACGATTACAGGCAAGTAGCAATAGAATCTTCCAAGAAGATGGAAGAACTGGAAGAGGCACAAAACTCCGCTATGTATGCCCAAATGGTGACAGGAAAGGTAAATGTGGAATTTGAGCTTGAACTTAAGTATTCAATCAAAAGCGGGGCAGGAGGCCAACTCATGGCCATTCAGCAGAAAGATTTAAAGTCGGATTATTACCACTATTTAGTGCCAAAAATGGATAAAGAGGCATTCTTGCTGGCGCGAGTCGATGGTTGGGAAGAACTCAACCTTTTGCCAGCTGAGGCAAGCATATTCTTTGAAGGGACATATATTGGGAAGTCAATCATAAACCCAGAAGTCATTCAAGACACATTGGAGATAGCACTTGGAAGAGATAGTCGCGTTATCTGTAAAAGAGAATTGTTAAAGGATAAAGAAAAAGAGAAGTTTATCGGTAACAACAAACTGGTCTCATATAACTATGAAATCGAAATCAAGAATAATCGGGACAATACGATCAAGAATTTGATAGTAGAGGATCAAATACCTGTTACACACATAGAAGAGATTAAAATTGATCTGTTGAAGAAAGATGGAGCCAGGTTGAATGAGAGAAACGGAAGATTAACTTGGAACTTTAGTTTGGCAGCCAGACAAAAGAAAAAATATCAATTTGGATATTCCATCAAACACGACAAAAACAAACTTTTGAGTGCTAATTAAGACAGATGTAAAACAAAGGAAACAACAATATTAATACCTCGGACAAACACATTATTCAGATAGGAATAGAAAAGCTGTTTTATTTCATGTTTGACCGAATTGAGGCCATATTTCTGGCCTCAATTCATTTATACATTTTTGAGATCAATGAATGGAAATACTAATTTTGTCAGAATTAATAGATTATGACAGACATAAAAGGTAAAATAGACCAAAAGCTAAAAGAGGGTAAGGCCATACTAGAGCATTTGAATGTTCAGATAAATCTAGGTGCAATGGAGGCAGAAGTTGAGTTTGAGAAGCAGAAACGAAACTTTAGAAAGTGGCTAGATGATGCAAGTGCTCAATTGGACGAAGCGATTAAAGGCGGAGAAAAAGAACTTGAAAACTTAAAGCCAAAACTAGAAGAATTAAGAGTCCAAGCCGCTTTGGGTAAAGCAGAGACTCGAGATGCTCTGAAAGAACAACAAAAGGAAATGAGCAGAAGCCTTCATAATTTTCGTCAAGAAATGAAAAAAATCTATGAAGCCTCACAAAATAAATGGAGCGATTTTTGGAATAGTTCTGACGATAAAGTAAACGAATTTCACACAAAATTTGATCTGTTTAAATTGCAGTTTCATCTAGGTAAAAAAGAGTCGGAGGAAGCATTGAACGAAAAGAAAAAAGAGCTGTCAAAAAAACTTGAAGAATTCAAACTGAAGCTAGATGAGAAAGCTGAAGTTGGTGAGGAAAAATGGGATCACTTTACTTCAGAATTGTCAGAAGCCTGGTCACACTTAAGAAAAGCAGTAACAGGAGACTAGCAATAACATATTTTAACACAAGTTCTTAGCTCAAGGGCTATGGTTTTGTTAATTTGAGACAAACACTTCTTATGAAAAACGCCTTACCTATCATATTGTGCTTTGTTGCTTTATTATTCTCTTGTGGGTCTAAATCCGATGAAGAGTACAGAGCCAAAGAGCGGAAAAAAATGCAAGATAAAATTGACAGTTACACTGTCGATTTTTACAAAGCGCTCAAAATTACTGTTCGTAGTTTACCATTCCGAAATGACTTCGATAGTCTGAATAAAGATTCCATAAAACCAGAGGATTTGGTTCAGCAGGAAGAATTGACCTCAATACAAGACTTTGTTCTGAATTTATTTCATGCCGCAGTGGGTGATGAAGAAGCTCAATCTTTCAGCACTTTAGACTATGTAAACCTTGCAAAAGGCTTTTCCGAACTTCGTGATAATCTTAAAAATAAGCAAGAAGATGATTTTCCGACTCTTCTTGAAATTATGGATGGAATGACCTCTGTAGTCAATGATCACGAACCTGTAGCGCATCAAATGGGCTGGTCAAAAGATGTGGAACACATGGTTCTGTTTGCACTTATTGATGGTTCAAGGTCTTTACCTGCAGGGTTTGGTTTGTATGAATTATCTCAAATCAAAGAACAGGACTTGCCAGATAATCACATAAAGGTTTTTGCTCGAACACTGAAGGCATTTGCTTATTTAGAGAATGGATTCCCCTATTTGGCTGAAGAAATCATGACTTTGAATATAAATGAACTGGAAGCAGGTAGAGTTGATCTTTCGGCCCTAAGCCATTCTAGCATCCTCGAAGCAAAAATATCAGGCCCAGATGCGGCACTTAAGGAGTGGCACGGAATTTCGGCTATTATAAGAGCTTTTTCTAGGTATAAGATGGACCGAGAAGATAAACAGGAGCTAGCAATAGATGACCTGGAGTTATTCTTGGCAGATGCCGAAGAAATAGGAATTGATAATGAATTGACTTGGGTTACTGGTACTTATTTGGCATTACACAATGAGGAAGCAGAAGAAGCGCTGAAGTACCTCAATAAACTAGAAAAAAGCGAACATTTGGGGCAAGATGAACTCGAGGTAGTTGCAAAGATTAAAGGTTATGTAGAGGAACGCGATACCGAAAAGGCGTTTATTCATACAAGGGATCAACTGTTTACAGGGAAAATGGTATTTAAATACCTCGTTAAAAAGGCGGATCGCGTAGAATGGAAAAAAATGTGGAATGAATCATATCCGGGTAAAGCGATGACTAAAATGGTAACATACATCGATACAGAATACGCTAAAGTGAAGTCTTATATTGAAGCCAAGGCCAAATTTGAAAATTTGTTAGGTGGTGATGATTCATAACCATTAGCCACCATACATATCTAAGGTTCCAGTGCAACTCACAACCTGACCATCCACTTTGATTGTCAAATTATAATTAAGCAAGCTGAATGCTCGTCCAGAAGCATTTGCAGATGGAGCAGCAACTGGACTTAATCCTTCAGCAGTTCCGGAAATGATATAACTTCCTGTGTTTGAGATTACATTGCTAATATCTTCGAAAGTAATGAGGTTCTTATCGATTGTACCCAACAAGGATCTTGAAGTATTATCAGCATCATATGTGATTTTAATCGAGTTGGTTGTTAGTGTTTCTCTGCAAATCCAAAAATTTGTAAATTGAAATCCAGAACATTCGAATGTTAACTGGTTTAGGTCTTGTGCTTGGTAGCACGCAAAATCAGGATATAAAGAGCAGTCCTCTCCAAAGAAATTGCCTGAACAAATACAGGTGCCTTCTTCACAGATACCATCATTGCAAGTGACATCATTACATGGATCTGAACAGGAGATTAAGAGCAATATGGATGCCAAATAAATGATAATCTTTTTCATAATTGGAGATGTTTGGTTTGAGGGGTAAAGTTATAAATTCCTGGAAATTAATTTTTTGCGAGTATAGGTTGTGCTTTAATCTAAGAATACACTATATATTCAAAGCAGTCAAAAGGAATACAATGATATTCACGAACATGTGAAGGGTGATAGGGACGATTAGGCTTCTTGTAAATAGTCTTGAGAACCCTAAAACAAGTGCCATAGGGACTACAGTTATCAGAATAGATATTTCGTATTGCATATGTGAAAGTGTGAACAAGATCGAAGTAATAAGGACGGCACCAACACCACCCACACGTGTCATTTCTAGAAACTTGAAAATAAAACCTCGATAGAAAATCTCTTCAAAGGTTGGAGCGACAACGACAATCGCAAGAAAAAACAACAATGGATTCTCCATATTATTGAATGCGTTATTCATAATGGGAGACTGAAATAAGTCGAGGTTTCTTGTTAGAAGTTCAGTTATAATGGTCAGCGCCACTCCTATACTCAACCAGAAAAAAAGTTTTGCCGGCTTTGGAATGCTCAATCTTAAATACT
>JALEGO010000681.1 GCA_022763165.1 Flavobacteriales bacterium | reverse complement strand
GGCTGGAAATTGGAGAATAGCTCAGATAAGAAAATCCCAACAGTTAAACCTGAAGAGGTATTAAAGCTGCAACAATTATCGAAAAAGGTAGACCTCTCAGAAGTGATGGAACCCTATGTTAATTTGATACACAATTTGAGGAATACTGGTATCAAAGTGTCAGATCGTAGGGCTGTGAAATGCCAAAATTTGATTGCTGCAAGTGCGGTAATATCAGGAAGAGATAAAGCGATTTTATCTGATTTATGGGTGCTCAAATATATTTGGGATACTGAAGAACAAATTGAGGTTTTGGCTGGAATAGTGAACACTTTGATTGAAACAGATGAAAAACCAGATGCTCATCCTCAAGCTAAGAAAAAACAAACACCAAATGCAGAGGTGTTGATGCAAGAAGTCAATGAGTTGCAAATTCGGTGGAAGGAAGAGGAACTCTCGTTTGATCATCAAAATATAATTAAAGATAAACTCAGGTATATTCAGTCTAGAAGCAATTGGGTAGTTGAGGGGGAGCCCAAAGACCATTTGCAAGAGCAAATTGACAACCTATGGAAACAAATGCTAGAAACAACATAAGCAACTTCGTTGCAAGCATACCGGCCAAATTTAAGGTAGAACTTGGTAAAATAAGGGACTGGGAGGGTGTTTCTATTGGACAACATAAAGACTTAATATGGCTCAAAGGATTGTCCGAAGAACAGATGGAGCACCAATTATTGGTAACAATTCCCGGAGTAGAGCGATTTACTTTAAGTCAAAACAAGTTGTTCCCACTTGGAAGTCTATTACCCAGCCAAATCTTGCCCTCTGTGCTTTGGACACCAATTGAGCGTGCCTTTCAATTGTCATTACCCAAATTCAATCATAATTTTTTTGGGAATTATGGAGATTTGGAAATAAAGATCGTCCCATCGATAGAGGAGCAAGATCCAATGGCACTCATATGTGAAATTCAAAACTTTGAGAAATATATATACAAAGCTCCGGAGATCAGGTTAAGTAACTTAAAGTGGTGTCTATTAAATAATGAATCAGTCTTTATTTTGGGGCATCCTATAGTGCCAATCCCAGGTAGGACTTATTGGTTAAGTAATGATCATCTCATTCCCGTAGGGTTTCAGTTTAATTATCAATCATTAGAGGATGAGATTCAAAAAAAATTGAATCCTAACAATCAAGATTTTCTCTTGTGGACTGAGAATTCTCGGTTCATTGAAATTTCAAAAGAAAAACTTGAGCAATTATCGATCAGCTCATATCGCCAAACTTGGTATGATCTCTTGAAACGGCAAAAAGTAAAGTAATGAACGCAGATAAGTATTTTGGCGCTAACAATGATTTTTTCTGGCAGTGGGAGGAGCATGGAGAGGTCATTGCTATTCCTAATTCTTATACCATTGCCTATACCAATCAAGTTGTTGATCTACTGGAGGTTTTGCAGCCTGTGAGTTTCCCCCCATTTGGCTCTCTTATTCTTGTGTTAATCGCATGTCAAGAACGACCCTTTGGTAAAACAGACTTAAACCTTAAAAGGCTTCCTGAATTGGAATATCCGAATGCTGAGATTGACAATGCAGTTGGATTTTTGTCTTTGGTCAACCAATTGCCAATGCGTTTCCGCACAGGTCCAGGGTTGATTGAACTTTTGAGACTGCTATTTGCGGATTGCCATAATAGTGTGGGGTGGAAATATCGTGCGGCTCTTCGCCATGCATTAGGCAACAGGCAGGTAGACTTTCAATTGTCGGAATATAATTGGAACAGACTTGTTGAATCTTTCAGAACGATTAATCTGATTGGGAAAAAATACCCTTCTGTCGAATCCATTCTCAATGCACTGCAGAATATTCAACCAGTTGACATAGAACTTGAGTCCAATTTAATTGATCCTTCGCTCGCACCTGATTTGATCGATGAATTATCTGAAAATCCTTATACCTATAAAATTGGTGTATTGATTCCAAGGATCTGGGGAAGCTTAAATATTCCTTATCACAGTAACGTGCCCAGTGATCAACCTTTAGGTGGTGTATCAGATATCACTAACAAAGGCGATTATAATCAATTGCTTTTTTCTGAATACGCCAATGATGACACACTTTTCATGTCTCGGTTGGCCAATAATGAGGTTTTGTTTTACAACAGAGAGATTCCACCTCAAGAAAACAATTTAGAACGCATAATTCTCATCGATCATTCACTAAAAAATTGGGGTGTACCAAAAGCCATAGCGCTCTCAACTGGGCTGGCGATTGCCCGTCATCCGAAGTCCAAAATCAAATGCAAAATTGGGCTATTTGGTCGTGATTATTCATCAGTTAAAATGGATACTGTTGAAGATGTTATTATTACGAACTCGAAGCTTTCTAACGGTCTAGACAATGACAAAGGCCTACAACAATTTTTTGATAAAGAAGACTTGAGGAATAAAGAGGTCATATTGATTTCTAGTGATTTGGCTATGCAAAACGCTGCTTTTCAAAAAGTATTAGCAGAAAATGAGCATATGGTTGATTTCATCATACATACAAATGATTTGGCTGAAATTTCTGTTTTCAAAATATCCAATAAGCGCAAAAAGTTTGTTCAACGTTTTCAGTTGCCTATAGAAGAATTATGGGCACCTAAGAAAGATTTGGAGGTCAAAGTGAGAACCGGTATGCATCCAGGCAATTTTCCGCTGTTGTTTCCAAATCCAAATTCGTATAAACAAAGGTTCAACTACGGAAATAGGGTATATAAGATTACCAAAGAAAAAACATTGTTGATAAACACTTTTGATAAAGACAATGGCATTAGAAAAGGTTGGAACATGCCGAATATTCAGTTGCCATCAACGTCTTCTTATTGTGCGGCTGGAGTAAACGCCCTTGGGGAGGATCTAATTATGATTTTTCAAACAAATACTAAGGAAATCTATTTGTTGAATTGTAATACAAATGTTGAAAAAACAGTTCCTTTTAATGACTGGAAGCATTCCTATTATGATCAATTTTTCTTTAAAAGTGGGGTGTTCTATTATCTCCACTACAATTATTTCTGGACCATAGATTGTGAAGGAAATATAATAAAGCATGAAAAAGCTCCTGTTGAATTGTTCAAGTATTTTGACAATCTCAAAGATCAGGTTGAAAGTGAATGGTATTTAAGAGGTGAAGAACTGTCGATTCTTAAGAATGTAGGAGAAGTTTTTATAAATGAAAATGGTAATTTGGTGTTTAATATTCATGAGCTATTATTGAATTCCGGAGGTATAATTAAACTTGAGCCTTCATCCGCCAAATCCAAAGAAAGAATTGCTAGTCAGAAGAACAAGGGTGTTTTTCAATTTCCAGATGGAAGTATTATTGAAGTTGTAAGAACCGGAATGTTAAAATTGGTGAGCAGTGATGAAAGTATTCCTGAGATATACATCCCTACCACGCTGGATAGGCATTTAGGAGTTTGTGCTGGAAAGGCCTTTGCAGGAAATTCGTATTATCTTAAAGAACCTGCTTTCAACATTAAAGTTCAAAATCCAGGGGGTAATAAAATAGAAGTAGTCAAAGGCCTGAAGGCTTTTTCATTCGAGCCATTGAGTCTCAAATCTGCGAAGGGTAAATTGGATGATGAATCATTCTCCGTTCAAGTGGCTTCAAAAATGGACAAAACTAAACTGGTCAAGATTCTTTCAAATTCAGGGGCGAGTTTTGAAGTGGAGGACCTCAATTCTCCATTTGATGTGGTTTCGGCAACACATTTTTTCAAAGAATTCATTGATCAGTTCGTACAAAATATTTTGAATCATGGAACTTAAATTAGTCATAAGTCCAAAAAATAAGTATGCATTAAAAGGGCTTCTTGTAAAAAGCCCTAATCCCTCATTTTGGATGACCG
>JALEGO010000680.1 GCA_022763165.1 Flavobacteriales bacterium | reverse complement strand
TTGTTCACCACTGCTTTAGAATTTCCTTGCACCGCTATGCTTGGGCATTCAACAACTCGTCTTTCATTAGTCGTTTCGTTTAAATAACCGAGAAGTCTCCAATCTTCGTATACGTACTGAGGCTCATCATAAATAACACCTGTAGATTTACCAGAAGCATTCTTGTAATGAAACGATTTGTATCCAATAGTATCGGCTCCTTCGATTTGATAGGTAGAAGAAAGTCGTAGTCCTGGACCATCCTTTTCTTGTATCATCTGTGAGTAATCTGGATGATCATAAATGATTTGCGCTTGGATATAATCGTCTGCCCATGGAGCATTAACGAAAAGTGTATAAGTACCTTTATCCAATGTAATGTATTCTGTCGATTGAGTCGTTTGTGGATATGCATCATGTGGTGTAGAATCATGGCCAATTTCAAAATACTTAATGGTCTGTCCTGTAGAGTCTTTCAAACTTACGGAAGGGAAGATGAAATCAACGTATTCCGCTCGTGTCCATCCTACTATATCTAGCCTAACCAAAGTCGTGTCGCTGTTGATGCTAAAGGTTTGAGGAATGTTGTAAGAACCTGTACCATTAGGATCATAGAATGCCTTTGCAAGGTATTCTTCCTGAATAATAGTCGGTTCGTTCACAACTCGATCATTGATATAACCGTATGTATTGGCTTCATATTCAAAGAAGGACTTAGCACCAGTTGGATAGGTTATTGATCTTAAAACGTCTGCCTTGGTGTATTGGAGATTAGGCTCTCTGTCTGCTCCTGGGAAGTAAACCCATCGATCAGCGCCTAGGATTTTATAATGATGCGAAGGAGTCAGTTTGTTTGCTCCATTATTATTGTAATATCCCCAATGATCAATAGACTTTGAATTAATATCTGTTGGAAGGACACCATTATGGTAACTGAATGCATATTGGTTTTTTGTTTCGTTGTTCGCATTTCTTTCATCTATTGAGTTTAGGGATAATCTTCCATGGTTTCGATAATTCAAAACAAACCGTTTCAATTCTCTGTTATTGACAAAGATTCTAATGTCGTCTAATCTTTTCATGCTGTTCGAACCAACATCAGTTCTGAGAGTATTGGCATTAAAATCAACAACTTCAATTCCGTCATGTGTTCTAATTGAGCTTAATTGTAATGAATTGATTGTCGTCCAAGAAGTGTTTCTGGATGTCGTAGGATTTGTTGTGCCACAAGCTTCGACATCGAAGGATCGACTAATTCGGATAAAATCGGTTTCATTTTTTTGTAAGACTGTAAATGGGGTGTAATCAAAAAATAATTGAGCCCCATTAATGTCTTTCATTTCAGTCAACACCCAACTGGATCGATAGGTGTAAACATATGGAAAGCAACTTGCGTGACTGTCATAACCTTTGTCTACAGCTGTCCATTCAGCGCTACCAAAGGTGTATTGGGTTCCGTCCGGACCAACTAGAATGAAGGCGTTTCCAGATCCATCGAATGGAGTCTGAAGAATGCTTACATGTTGGTTACATGTTACTTTGAAGGTCCCAGTCCAATCGTAAATGAATGATCCCGTTAGACCATTGACACTAAATATGAATTCATCTGGCTCTGAATCGAGACATTGTTCGGTAATTGATTCATGCAAAAACTGTTGTCCTTGTTGATGTGTATAGATTTCTTGAGAAAATGCATTAACACAGTTTCCATAGGGATCATAAGACCCACTGCCTGTAAATTGGTCAACAGTTTCGATGAACCCTCCTGCATCTTCATCGGCAAAGCCCCCAATTCTCCGTGAGATCATTCCTCCGCCTCCTAATTTCCAGCCTTGTCCACACCAGTTGGCATAGGCACCGATGTAGTGACCACTAGAATGGTAATCCAAACTAATGTTTGCCGTCAAGTTTCCGGAATTTATGGTGTATACTGGGATGTTAATGCTGGGAAGCCCTGTGTATTCGCTCACCGGAATGTCATGGAACTTAAACAACATCTCAGCTTGAGGTGATTTTGGGGTCAATTGATCACCTGCATTGTAACTTTGTGTCGCATTTTGTGTCTTGACTGACAGACTCCATACAAATAGAAGAAGTAGTATTTGAAATTTGTAATAAGGTGAAAAGTTTGATTCGTTGAAAGTTTCCATTTTATTTGCTTTTCTACAAATGTCCGAGATACATGGGCCGCTTCAAAGTATATTGGGTTTACAAAAGGGTGGAATGATATCGTCAAAGGGGGTCACTAAAAGGGGGTACGCTTTTATCTTATGTGTAAGATTATCAGTAAGTTAATATTTGAATGAGTGTTAAGTTCTCTTTGAACAATCAAGTCATTGGAATTTGATTTAGTTGTGTGTTAGGAACAAATATTTTGTAATATTCAGGCCCAAATCATGATATAGAATACTGTCTTCTTTTCATGCTAAGCCTTTGAATTGCGATGAACTGAAGTGGGTAGGATTTTTGTCACCCTGTTCAATTTTGATAATGAGAAGCAGTTTTGGTAATTCGCATTTAGAATTTCTAAGGCTTTTTGCTAATTAAACTTATCAAAGTAAATCATGACAACAAATTTAACAACGAGGCAGGTCATTTATTCGTGGCAATTTTTAAAAACAGGAGTACTCCTGCTTTTTTCGATTTTTTCAAACTTAATTTATGGACAAGACTGTATTGAAAAAAGTTTTGGAAATGATTTTGGAGGAATAGAATATCTAAGCACAATTTCAAAGAATGTATATGTAAACGTCCATTTTATAAGAGATGAAAATGGACAGCGCAATTTTGATGAAATTAATGGCAAGACATTCGCGCAAAATATTATTGATAATCTGAATTATCTGTATGCTAATAATGTAGAGGTTACTAATTCCATAGGACAAGCTTCTCGAGTTATTGATACTAAAATTCAGTTTGAAATTAAAACGCAAATTGGTGATAGCGCAGATCCGGATCAAGATGGGATATATTTTTGGAATTCAGAAGGAAACTGGGCGAGGTTAAGAAACCCGGCTGAAACGAACAATGTTTTTGGAAGTGATCTGAGGTTTTATCCTGATCGTATGAATTCATTTGAAAAGGATAGTGTGGTCAATGTGTTTTTTCTCGAGAGATATCAGGATTGGTATAATGTAATCGATACAAGTCAAGCCTCTGGAATCGCTGAAGGAATTGGGAGTGGTAATAGTTGTGTTATATATGGAGCATATCATGGATTTCTAGAAAACCCTGACGTTTTAACAACTGGAATTGGTAATTTATCTAAGCCGCTTGCGCATGAATTTGGACACCTCTTTGGACTGAATCATAGCATGTCAGACCATGGTATAAGTGATTCCGAAAACTGGTGCGGAGAAGACGTTACGAACAACTTTATGAAACACTCATGCAATCAAAGGGCATTTACAGCAACACAAATCTTTCTAATGCACCGCATTATTGAGAATAAAGACTATGTGCAAAATCAAACTTTTGAATTCCCTTTCTTTCAATTATCAGATGATATATC
>JALEGO010000070.1 GCA_022763165.1 Flavobacteriales bacterium | reverse complement strand
GTAGTAGTTTTTTTCGAAGAAAAATTTAACCTTCTCTTTATCAAAGGTTTTTATGTCATCGTTTTCAGTTACATAGCCTTTGTCATCCCAATTGGTAAACTCATTTTTTAATGATGGCGACATGGCCAGGTATGTAGCAAAAATGGCAAGTAAAAGATAAACCAACCAAGTATATTTGATTAGTGCTGAACTTGGTTTTATCTCTGAAGCTTCAGACGGTTTATTTTGTTTTTTTTTCTGTTTGGATTTAGCCATATCCAACATTTTTTCTAACCCTTGCAATTACTTCTTGGGCTATTTGCCGAGCTTTGTCAGCTCCCTTTTTGAGCTCATTTTCAATTTGAATGGGGTTGGCCATGAGTTCGTTATACTTTTCTCTTTCTGTTTTAAAAGTCTCGAGCATAAGTTCGAACAAGGCTTGTTTGGCGTGTCCATAACCATAATTGCCACCTACATAATTTTGACGCATTTCAGCAATTTGAGTATCGTTAGCCAATAATGAATAGAGTTTAAATGTTACACAGGTATCTGGATCTTTGGGTTCTTCAAGACCTTTACTATCCGTCACAATCTTCATGATTACTTTGCGCAACTTTTTCTCAGGCAAAAATATATCTATAGTATTGCCATAAGATTTACTCATTTTCCTTCCGTCAATGCCCGGTACAAGCATGGTATCCTTTTTAAACCTACTTTCTGGAATGACAAAGGTCTCTCCCATTTTGTGATTAAAAGTTGAAGCGATGTCTCTAGTCATTTCTAAGTGTTGAGCCTGATCTTTTCCAACAGGCACAACATCTGCATCATAAAGAATGATATCACCCGTCATTAAAACAGGGTATGTAAATAAACCTGCATTGACATCGGATAGGTGCTCACTTTTATCTTTGAAAGAATGTGCATTGGCCAACATGGGATAGGGTGTGAAGCAGTTAAGATACCACATTAATTCACAAACTTCCGGAATATCTGATTGTCTGTAAAAATAGTTGCTTTCAGTATCAAAGCCACAGGCCATCCATGCTGCAGCCACAGCTTTGGTGTTTTCTCTTAATTCACTCGCGTCTTTGATAGCTGTAAGGCTGTGTAAATCCGCAATGAAGAAGAAAGACTCATTCTCAGGGTCTTTTGAGAGCTCAATACCAGGAAGAATTGCACCCAGTATGTTACCAAGGTGCGGTATGCCCGTACTTTGAATACCCGTTAAAATTCTAGCCATTTGATTTGAAGCTATCTAGCAATACTCGTCAAAAGCCGCAGACAAATTCTCAGCGATCATATCAGCTGATACACCCTCTATTTGATGTCTTTCAATAAAATGTACTAACCTTCCTTGTTTGAAAAGTGCAATGGAAGGAGATGAAGGAGGGTAAGGCAACATATACTTTCTTGCCTGATCTGTCGCTTCTCTATCGACTCCTGCAAACACGGTTGTAAGTTTACTAGGAACTTTTTCATTGTTGATAGCTGCTTTTACTCCAGGTCTGGCGTTTCCAGCGGCACATCCACAAACAGAATTGACAACGACTAGTACAGTGCCATCCTCTGTTTTTAATACATTATCTACTGCCTCACTTGTGGTCAATTGTTCAAAACCTACTGAGGTTAAATCCTCTTTCATTGGAGCCACTAATTCTGGTGGGTACATAAGCTTAATTTTTTTTATCTGATCAAAATTATTGAATTACTTAAAACTTTCAGTCATTAAACACGTTTTGCCCTAAAAAAGTTTTCAAGGAGCTCAGCACATTCCTTTTGCATAACGCCTCCTAGAATTTCCGTTTTGGGATGAAGCATCTTGTCGCTGTATTCTTGATAACCGCGTTTTAAGTCTGATGCTCCATAAACTAATCGCTTGAGTTGAGACCACATCATGGCTCCTGCACACATTGAACAAGGTTCTAAAGTCACAAAAAGTGTGCATTCATTCAAATATTTGTGATTTAAATATTCAGCGGCAGCGGTGTAAGCAAGTATTTCAGCGTGCGCTGTGACATCATTTAATATTTCAGTTTGATTGTGTGCACGAGCAATAATGCGATTCTCACAAACCACAACTGCGCCAACAGGCACCTCATTGTTATCATAAGCTCGTTTTGCCTCTGTCAAGGCTTGTTGCATGAAATATTCATCTGAATGAACTGAAAGCATATTTACAAAAGTAAATCTTAAGCCTGATCATCGAAAATATTTGAACAAATATTCAAGATCTGCGTAGAAAGCTTTGAAGTTCAATTTAAAGTAGCGTCATGTTAGGGTTCGACAGGATTATTTTAGTGAGTTTTTGCATTATTCTTTTTAGTGCTTGTCAAGAAAGTGTAACAGATTCTAAAGAGTCCGATACAATTAGAAGTGAAACAGATATATCCAATAAAAATCGAATAAAATTCCCGAAGGGCACTCATGTTGAGGATATAGCCAACACTTACAGCGTGACCATTCAATCCATTTTAGATAAGAATATTGATCTTAAATACGCCTTAGAGGAAAGCCAAATTTTGCACGTTAATAGTAAGAAGGGGAGTGCCAAACACACAGTGGAAAATGGACAGAGTTTAAGTAGTATTGCTATGCAATATAAAATTGGAGTGGATGATATACTAATCGATAACCCTTCCATGGTTTTGGTTTTGACGGAAGATCAGTTCGTTAATATACCACTCAAAGAAGCCAAAAGCTTTGAGCGCGTTCATGATGTAGCTCATAAGGAAAACCTCTTCAGCATTGCAAAAAAATATGATGTTTCAGTAGATGAAGTGGTAAAAGCAAATCCTGAAACGGTAAAAAGCCTTGATGAAGGGCAAAAGTACTATATCAAAAACCCCAAGACCAACAAGAATGAAGAGCATTTTGTCAAGAAAGGTGAAAACCTTTGGACCATAGCTAGAGATAACAATATTAGAGTTGAAAGCCTGCTAAAAGATAATCCCGACTTTATAAATGAACTTAGCTATGGTGACCAAATAAATCTTCCGGAAGTCAGTCATTTAGATGATCAGGATAAAACAATTTTAGGGGAAGATATCACCAAAAGGGGTGATTCTGAGGAGGATTTGAAAAATGCTGAGGAATTTGAGAATATTCTCGCTAGCGAGATGGAAGAAGTAGCTGATTCCAATGCAGTAACCGAAGAGGTTAATCCTGATGAAACAAACGGTGACAATCATATAAGATGTGGAATTCCGATAAAAGAACTCAAGAAAATCTATGGATCAAGATTGATTGATCGAACGTATACGGACGACAAAGGCAATCATAGTGTGTTCTGGTTAGTGGATCCTAAAAAAGACGAAACCTTCGATCTTGATATTCGCTTTTTTGCAAATTGTGATGAGAATGATGATTGTATCGTATCAAAAGTGGTAGTAGAAGACGATGATTACTTGTTTCATAAGGGAATTCATGTTAAGAGTACTATCGCTGATGTTAAACAAAGATTTACTAATCCCGTAGTAGAGGTACTTGCTAACTCTCTTGTTGTATTTCCTGATAAAAAGGTTAAGATATGCTTTGTCTTAGAGGCATTTAGCATTGAATGGAGAGAAAATGGAGAATATACAGTCGAAGATATTCCAGATAATACGGAGATCGTTAGTATACATCTGTTCTGACTCTCTACTGATCTGATCTGCAGCGTTTTGTTGAAAAGTTTCCTCGCAAGGAAAAAGATAAATGCTTAAATTAGCACAATACTTTTGGTAACAGAACGTTATCTATATTACCCATTTCCCCAAACATGAATAAACCAGAGCGCAAACCACAGTCAAGATCTATTGGTGCCATCCCAAGGAGTATTACGATCTTGAAATTCAAGAAAATTAACGGAGAGTTTTTGAATGATGATGAACGTAAAGCATTAAAAAACTTTGAATGTTATAAAACTAAAATCTTAGACTCAAGTACAAATGATTATGAGTTAAAGAAAAACTTTAATCATATCAATAAATTGGCGAATAGGCATAATTATCAAGAATTCTTAAAAGTTAAATATCAAATTTAAAAATCTGTAATTCAGATGTTTAAGATAATTTAACATTGAAAATTCAAGAAAATTCATTAAATTAGGTAAAACCGCAAATCCAGATCACTATGAAAAAGATAAAACAGTTTATTTCAACTTGCCTTTCAATGTATCTTTCTTTTGAGAAATGGTTTGATACAAGATTTTCATGGTTTTTCACAAATGGAATGAAGCAAAATCAGATGAAGAACAAGGATAAAACTGAAAAGGACAATGTTTACGAGTTTAAACAGAGTGCCTAACGCGTTTTTGAGATTTGTCTTTCTTTGATTTGTGATTTAAAAAATAAACTTTGCTGTAAGTTCCTCGGGTCCATTTGCTTGTAAAACTTGATGGAATATTGGTTTCCCCTTCTTTAACGATAAATTTTTTAGGCATAAGTGGTATGGTTTGATAAAAGAATCATGAAGCTAATAGTGCGTGTAGTTTGTATCTCAACTTTTGAAATGTTCCAGTTCGTCTTCTTTCGAAGTTGTTAGTTACTTCGACCACAGGGACGACATTTTTTCTGTTGTAGCGCATCCATTCATATGACAGAAGCTCATCATCCATGTGAGAGGCTAACTTTTCCCTAATATTCAAAAGTTCCGACTTGTCAGATGTTATTGACGTTACTACAAGTGTATTTTGCGTTAATGCGCAAAACATCAAATTTGGTAAAGGGATATCTTGAAAGTATTCTTCAATGAATTGTGGATCTAAGAATTTATTGCATGCGTAATTTCCTTTGAAAATCCATAGAAAACGACTAGAGTCTTCTAAATAAATACGTTTTTCTTGGAGCTTCATATTGGACAGATTATTCAAGGCTATTTTGTAAAGTTGATCTGTAGTTAAATCTACAAGGTCATCTACCCTTATGTGTGTATTGTTTTCCGTATTCCTGACAAGCAATATTGGATACTCTGGATTATTCGTTGGTCTTACGTTTGGCAGTTTTAGATAAACATCATTATTTTTTATGTCTCCCCTTTGTAAGGAAAATACATATTGTAAATTCTCATGTTCTCTGACTATATTCATTTTGTGGCTTATCTTGGTTAATCCAAGCTAAGTAAAGCGTTTTCTGATAAAGTCTCTATCAGGATTTATCAGAGTTGCCTATACGATTATCCGAATGTCAGATTTTGTGATCGAAAATCAGTTGCGATTAAGAACCGCAAAAAACTCTTCTTTTTTGTTTTTTGAAAGCGGAACCGTGCTTTCATCAGTCATGAGGATGTACCCTCCATCTTGTTTGATATAAGAGTCAACGAACGATAAGTTGATTACATGTGCTTTGTGCGGTCTAAAAAAACCGTTTTGTTCTAAACGATCAGCATATTCGCCAAGCGTCTTAGAAACTAAAATTGATTTTCCAGATGACATGTAAAACTTTGTATAATTTCTTTCAGATTGACACCTTACAATTTCTTTGTACTTGCACACGTAAACCTTTTCTTGTGTGTTGAGTGTCAAAGAACCAGATTGATCAAAGTTTACTTTTTTGAATTTGGTTGATTGCTCTGTTGAGGTATTGGCCAACTCTTCTTTCAGCCTTTCAATGGAATCTACTAATTCATCCGGATCTACAGGTTTGACCAAGTAATCAAAAGCCTTATTTTTTAAAGCTTTAATGGCAAATTGATTGAAGCCCGTTGTGAATATAACATTGGTTTGGTCGAACAACTCATTTTCTTTCAATCTTGTTACCAAATCAAAACCCGTGTTTTTTCCAAGATCTATGTCAAGAAAAACGATATCTGGACTATACTCTTTGATTAGAACATAACCTTCATCAATAGATTGACTCGTTCCAATAAGCTTGATATCTGGACAATAGTTTTCTACATCAAAAGTAAGGCTATCTATAGCTTCTCTTTCGTCATCAATGATTACTGCCTTGAGCATAGTTTAATTAGTTGGAGATCAAAGGTAAATAAAATGTTACCCGTGTTCCAAATGGAATACCATCGGCATCATCAGTATTCTCAAAAAGAAGCCCTTTTTTTGACATTTGATAATTATCTAATCTTTCCTGCAGGATTTTTAAAGCCATAGATTTATGTCCCCTTTTGGGACTTTGACTTTGTGAGTTAAAACCAATACCATTGTCCTCTATGATCACCTTTACGGTGTTGTGATCACCTATTGGCGTTACACCAATCTTGATTAAGCCTTTGGCAGGACTTTCTTGATAAGCAAACCCATGTTTAATGGCATTTTCGACAAAGGGTTGAAGCATTAATGAGGGGATTTTTAATTCTTCAATTTCTGCGGGGAACTCAATCTTGTAGTCAAAAATATCTTTACGTACCTTTTCTAATATGATGTAATTCTCAAGCATTTCTAGCTCTTTGCCAACTTCTACAAACTCATCTTGAGCATTTTCCAAAGTGAGCCTCATCAGCCTTGCAAATTTTGTGAGATAATATTTGGCTTCCTTTGGATTACTTTTACTGACATAGGCCCCAATGGAATTCATCGCATTGAAGAAGAAATGAGGGTTGATCTGCAATTGAAGTGCTTGGTTTTTTAAGCGCTGCAGTTTTTTGTTCATTAAACTTCTATTTCGAATCACTATCGCTCCTGTAATTGCAATAACCAGGAGGCCTATAGCGATGACGATGGTAATCGTGTTTTTTCTTCTTTCGGAAATAATCAAATTCTGTTGATTTTGGTTTTCCAGCTTTAAGATTTCACGATCCTTTTCAATGCTTTCATATTTTTCCTGCATTTTAACGGTTTCCTCAACTCTCTTTTGCTCATAGATACCATCAGATAGTGTGATATACTCATGAATCTTTTTGATCAGTTTCTCATCGTTCTTGGCTGTTAGCGCTATCGTTATTTCGTGTCCTAGAATTGTTTGACTGCATTCAAGTGCATTCAAACTATCACAAATGTCCTTTGCAAGCCTAAGATATCTTTTCGCTTTTTCCCATTGTTTTTTAGCAATGTATAATGAAGTAAGAGCTTCCCAATTATCAAAAGCAACTGTGGATTGATAAACAGCATCTGGGTTTAGCCTGTAGTAGTTCTCGAATTGTGTCAAGCAGTATTCAGCACTATCTAGTTGATTTTTTGCAAGATAGATCTTTCCAAGCTGAACCAAAGAAATGAGGTTTCTTGTATAAAAAGACAAATCATTTTCTTCGAAAATTCGAAGCGATTTTTCAAAATAGTACTTCGCTGAATCATACTGCGAGTTTAATGCAAAAGCAATGCCTACATTTTGACATACTTGGAAGAGGCCTGCTGAATCTTCTTTTGCCTCAAAGTAATCGTATACTTTTGAGTAATAAAAGATGCTCTTCTCATAATCTCTCATCTCTCCATTGATATTCCCCAGAAGCGAGTAAAAATAGTTTCGATTTTCTTGATCCTTGACGCTGTCAGCCATTTGAAGCCCTAACAACGCAACTGTCATTGCTTTTTCCAGATCATCTGAACCGATAAAAGCCATGGTTCTAAAATAGTAGTAGTCCAGCCAAAGATTGGAGTTTTTAATTGGCTTAAGAGTGGGTAAAATGAGATCCAATGCCTTGTGTGTTCTTGGACCATTATCCATAAATTTGTTGATTTGGCTCAATTTGCACTTCACTACAATTTCGACATAATCAATAGATTCGGCAGTTTTGATAATCTTTTCAACCTCTTCTTGATCGGAATCTCCGCGTTTTGCTTTTTCAAGAAACGCCCTATACATTGAATCAACATATTGCTTAGTAACTTGGCCGGAAAGGTTACTATACAGAATGAGGCATACAAGTAAGGATTTTAAGGGCATGGTTATTCATCAAGTGCACGTTCAATGATTAACCCAATGTCTGCAATATGAGGTATTATTGAGTCTCTCATGGCTTGTTCTAGAGTCATTGTATAATTCCCTATTTTTTTGAAACGATAGTTCTGTTTGAATAATATCTTGTTTTCCCATAAGTTACCCGTAGCGCTTTTCCCAAGCCACTTTCCCTTTTGATCTGCAAGGAAAAAAGAAATTGTATCTCTATACGAACGATCTGGCCCCTGAGTGTTCAAAAAGGTCCAAAGGTTTTGATAAGAGTAGTCGCCTTCTTGTCTAATGTGAAGATAGAAGTTGAAAGGCTGCAAGGTGTCAGAAACTACAAAATCGAACTCAAGTATATTTTTATTGTTCCACTCATAGTTATCAATAGGATGAATTTTGGTGTAATAAGGTTGTTCGTTACACCCACAAAAAATTAAGAAAGACAACAAAAAAACGAAACTAAGAGTTTCTTTTATCTTTTTTTCTTCTGCCAAAACGTTTTTTCTTCTTCTTTTTAGAATTATTATTCTTTCGATCGAATCGGGTAATGCTATCCTGTCCTACCACATTTTCATACTCCACGACTTTTTCTGGAATCTCAACTTTTTCGAAATTTTTGAGATCATCAGGATATTTTCCCTTGCCGTTCATGGCAACAATTTCTTTAACCCTATCTACCGGTATTGGGATGAAACTTTCTCGCGCGTCTTCATAGACATACCACATCAATCTTTTGAAAATGTCAGTTTTCATATGTAGGGCAACTCCCTTTTTGGTAACAAGTCGCTCATCAGATGAAGGGAAGTCCTTAATGGCATCCATATAGGTCTCCAATTCATAATTGAGACAACATTTCAGTTTACCACATTGCCCAGCCAGCTTGGTAGGATTTATTGAAAGTTGTTGATATTTGGCTGCTGAGGTAGAAACAGTTCTAAAATCAGTGAGCCAAGTTGAACAACATAATTCACGACCACAAGAACCGATACCCCCCAGTCTTCCAGCTTCTTGACGTGTTCCGATTTGCCTCATTTCTATCCTGACTTTAAACTTTTCAGCTAGTGATTTAATAAGCTCTCTAAAATCAACGCGATCATCGGCTGTATAGTATAAAGTCACTTTTGTGCCATCTCCTTGAAACTCTACATCGCTAATTTTCATCTGAAGTCCATGATCTTTGGCTGCTCTTCTAGCAGTATACATGGATTCCTTTTCTCGCTCAATAGATTTATGCCACTTTTCAATGTCATTCTCATTGGCTTTTCGATAAATCTTTCTGATGTCTTTAGAATCTGGTTTTATTCCCTTAATTCGCATTTGAATTTTAACCAATTCTCCAGTTGTAGAAATTACACCAATATCATGTCCAGACTGGGTTTCAGTGGCTACTATATCACCTTTGTTTAGTGAAATTCCATTGGTATGAAAGAATTCTTTTCTGGTATTCTTAAAACGAACTTCAACAATGGAGTTTTTTGAAGTGCTAGCTTCAGACATGCCTGATAGCCAATCAAAAACGTTTAGTTTGTTACAGCCACCTGTTCCACAACTGCCATTGTTTTTACAACCTTTTGGCGTTGATCCGCAACTTCTACCCGTACTGCAACCTCCACATCCCATGTGATTATGACTTATCCTTCAAATTTACTCAAATCTTAGGAATAGTTGGCTGAATCGAATATAAAAACCGACTACTTAAGCCGGATAATCTTGGCAAATCTCAACGATAGATTTAATCCAATGATTTTTGCATTGCCATTTCTTTCAATATGAGTAACAGCGTTCTCAAACTCATCCACAAACTCTAATAAATTAGCATGATTGATGAAAGGCGCAAATTTCCGAAGCGTTTGTTGCTCTGATGGTAGAAATGAGTCTAAACTGTAATCTGTGTTGTAATTTACAAGAATACATGACCTTAGTATCCCTATTGCCGAAATGAAAAAGTTTTTTTGAGCTTCCCTGCCCATTTTTGAAAAACCGTCAATCCAGTCTAAAATTTTTACGATGTTATCGTCTTTGTGTATGGAAAAGCATAATCTCATCCAATTAAAAAAAGAATTAAAATTGTCACCAGTGTTTTGTTTTTCAGATAATTCTAATGCTTTTCTGATGTTTCCTTCGGCCGAGTTTGCGATGCGTTTGGCATCCGTCTCTGCTATACCCTTTGCTAGTAAGAATTCAAGCAGCTCTCCAACGCTAAACCTAGTAATGTTGACCATTTGAAGTCTACTGAGAATTGTAGGTAACATATCGGTCTTGTTGTGTGCAACGAATAGGAAAAGCGTTTTTTCAGGTGGTTCTTCGATAACCTTCAGGAGCTTTGGGGCTGCTGCATAGTGCAGCCGTTCGGGCATCCATATCACAAAAATCTTATAGTTTCCTTCAAACGACTTTAAACTTGTTGATTTCAGAATGCTTTGACAGTCAAGTTTGTTTATGGCAAGTTGTTTGTTTCCGAAGTCCATATATTGAACCCAATCATTTTGGTCAGGGAAAGATCTTTCGCTCAAAAACGCTCGCCATTCGGTCAATAATAGTTCACTATATGGTTTCGATGACACAGATTTGGTAGTTGCGTTAGGAAAAATAAAATGCACATCTGGATGCACAAATTTGGCGCTTTTCAAGCACGCTGGGCAAACCCCACAAGAGTCAAATTCCTGTTTATTTTCGCAAAGAATGTATTGACTGAAGGCTAGAGCTAACTCTAAACCACCTGTGCCCTCAGGTCCATGAAAAAGTTGTGCGTGACTAACTTTATTGCTGTTGACATTAGCAATAAGTTGATCTTTAAGCTGAGAATGACCCGGTACATCTCCAAATCGCATAACTTTTGAGATTAAGGTCCCAAAGGTAGCCAATCACTCTTAATCTTGAACTTTTGACTTTTATTATTTACCCCAAAAATTGAAAAGATTAATTTTGCAGCAAATTGTGTAAGATGGATATTAACACCTACGATTTCAAAGGAAAGAAAGTATTAATAAGGGTTGACTTCAATGTGCCCTTGGATGAAAGTCTTAATGTAACTGATAACACAAGAATTAAGAGGGCCCTACCGACAATTAAGAAAGTCATCGAAAATGAGGGGGTTGCCATCATAATGTCGCACCTTGGTCGACCAAAAAATGGTCCTGAGAACAAATTTTCTTTATCGCATGTTAAGAAAGAGCTTAGTGAATTGTTGAACTGTGATGTCCATTTTTTAAATGATTGTGTTGGTAAAGAAGTCGAATCGGCCATTGCTAATGCTGAGAACGGAAGTGTCTATCTTTTAGAGAATTTGCGTTTTCATGAAGAGGAAAAGAAGGGCGACAATGCATTTGCTAAATCAATTGCCTCACTTGGAGATGCATACATAAATGATGCATTTGGTACTGCCCATAGAGCTCATGCCTCTACAGCGATCGTTGCCGATTTTTTTGAGCCAAGCAGTAAGCTATTTGGATATTTGATGGCAAATGAAATCTTGAACATTGATAAAGTTTTAGCTTCACAGGAAACTCCAGTTACAGCCATAATTGGGGGGGCTAAAGTGTCTTCAAAAATTACAATTCTCGAAAATCTTGTTGATAAAGTCGATCATATTTTGATTGGAGGCGGGATGGCTTTTACCTTGTTGAAAGTAGCAGGGGCAGAGATAGGTAATTCATTGTTTGAAGAGGATTATCTGGAATTGGCTGAAAGTATTTTGAAGAAGACTGAAAATAGCCGCGCAAATGTTGTGTTGCCCAAGGATGTTATTATTGCGGATCAATTTGACAATAATGCCAACACTCAAATTGCAAATTCGCATGAGATCCCAAAGGGTTGGATGGGTCTGGACATTGGTCCTGAGAGTATATTGTTTTATGAAAACATAATTGGTAAATCTAAAGTCATACTTTGGAACGGGCCGATGGGAGTTTTTGAAATGCCAAGTTTTGAGAATGGAACGAAATCTATCGCCCTTTCTGTTGCCAAAAGCACTAAGAACGGAGCGTTTTCCGTAATTGGTGGAGGTGACTCTGTGGCTGCCATAAACAAGTTTAATCTCTCTAGCCAGGTGAGTTTCGTATCAACGGGGGGAGGAGCAATGCTCGAATACCTGGAAGGTAAAAAACTCCCCGGAATTGCTGCAATATCTGGTGAGTAGAAAGTTGTATCAATGGGTTCTTTGCAAAAGAACTTAGAGCGGGTTTTGTTGATTCCGCTTGAAATGGAAAGGACGTTAGAAAGATAACACTATTGTCCTATTTCCTAATTTGACTTTCATACGAAACATTACCGACTTTATATCGTATCAATAGCAAGGATTGAGAAGGTTATGTTGCAACGCTTACGAAATGTTGTTCTGATACTGTTGTTGCCCATATTTCATATGGCCAATCAGACTACTATTGATAGTCTGAAAAAAGTTATTGCCACTTCGAATTCAAATAAAGAAATTGCAGAAGCACAATACATGTTTTCTGTTTCTCTTCAGTACAAGGATCCAAAGCTAGCTTTGGAACGTGCTCACATTGCTGCCCGATTATCCAAAAGTGAGGAGATGGACCATGTTCATGGTCGATCTTTAAATGTAATTGGTACTATTGAATATCAAAGAGGTGTTTGGGATAGTGCCTCAAAATATTTCAATTTAGCCATAAGTGTACTAAAGGGAACACAAGATTCATCAGCCTTATCCGATTCATACAACAACTTAGGGCTTACCAATCATAGAATTGGAAATTTTTCAAGTGCTCTAGAGAATCATTTACAGGCGTTAAGAATTAGAGAAGCAACCAACAAAAGAGAATTGTTGGCGAGTTCTTACCACAATATTGGTTGGGTCTATGATGATCAAGGGAACAAAGAAGCGGCTCTGGAACATTATGAAAAGTCACTTGCTCTCAAAAAAGAATTGGGCTTAGAAGAATTGGCGGCAAACACCATTGTCAATATCGGGACCATTCATAATGAAATGGGTGAGTATGATAAGGCCTTGGAAGCCTTTCTGGAAGCAAAAGATGTTTATGAAGAGACCGGAGATAAATTGAGTTATGCAATTGCAATGCTGAATATTGCAGATGCCTATAAAAACATGGAGCAGTATGATCAATCAAAAAAATATTATGTAAGTGTTCTTAAAACGCTTTCAGAACATCATAACCAATTTATTGAAGCTCATGCAATGGCGGGGCTTGGGACATTGCATAAAAAAATGAAACGCTATCAGACGGCAATTAATTATTTATCAAAAAGCATTGAGCAGTTTAGGTCCATGAGTTCAAGTTCTGAGATGATTGTAGGATATAAAGAGCTTTCAGAATGCTATGATATCACTCAACAATACCAGAAAGCTTCAGAGATCAAGAATAAATTAATCGATTTAAAGGATAGCCTGAATAAAGTTAACAGTCAAAATGCCATTGCTGAGATGCAAACCAAGTATGAAACAACCCAAAAAGAGAAGGAGATTGAGTTGCTTTCTGCTAACAATGAAATCCAGTCTTTAGCCTTGGAAAAAGAACAATTTTTTCGGCAGATATTTATTTCAGGCATCATTGTGCTGGTAATTATCGCAGTTCTCTTATTAAGAGGGTTCAGAATAAAACAAAAGAATAATCAAGTGTTAGCGGAGAAGAATGATATTATCAACAAGCAAAATTCCGATCTAGCCATACAGAAGCAGAATATCGTTGATAGCATCAATTACGCCAAAAGAATTCAAGAGTCCATTTTAGTTGATGAGGAGGTGATTGCCCAGCACTTGAAGGATTTCTTTATTTACTATGAGCCTCGTGATATTGTGAGTGGGGATTTCTATTGGTTTTCAAATCTCGGAGGAAAATCGATTATCGCTGCTGTTGATTGTACCGGTCATGGGGTTCCAGGAGCCTTTATGTCCATGGTTGGGAATAGCTTATTGAACGAAATCGTGAATATGAAGGGCATAACAAGACCCTCAGAAATTCTGGAGCAGCTGCATCTGGGTGTTTTTAATGATTTACAACAGCATAATGATTCAACAAGTGCTCAAGATGGGATGGACCTTTCTTTATGTTGTATCGATCATGAAAACAATACTCTTGAATTTGCTGGAGCTATGAATCATCTTTTTATGGTCAGAAATGGACAAATAGATACACTGAAAGCGGATCTTAAACACATTGGAGGAAGATTGTTAAGGAAAGAAGAGGATAAAAGGACCTTCAATAATCAAATTATAGAAGTTGAAAAAGGAGACTGTTTTTATCTAATGTCCGATGGATATACCGATCAGTTCGGTGGTGAGAAAAGAAAAAAGTTAGGTACAAAAGCGCTTAAAGATATTCTTTTGAAGCACCACGCTAAGGGCATGGCAGAGCAAAAAAAGATTTATGCATCATTAATGAATGAATGGAAAAGAAACTTTATTCAAATGGATGACATCTTAATGATCGGACTTAGATTATAGTTCCAATTTTGCTTTTAATGCGTAAACCAAGGGGATCTTGTTTCCAAATTTTTTCACTCGAAATTTTCCTTTTTCATATTCTTCCGAATGCCGAAATGCATCATATGGAGAATAGTCAAATTCTTCAAAGTATTCTATGATCATGCCTGCTTTATGCAGAGCCGAAAAAACTTCTCCCAATCCATGATTCCATGAGATGTGTTCATAAACATTATTGCTTTTTGGATCCGCATAACTGCCCTCGAGTTGTTCAATAATTGGGTCGGATTTACTGTATTTGTATGCAACTCCTTCAAAATCGTCATCAAACATCCATAGTACAGGATGGAATTCCGCAAAAACCAGATGCCCACCTGGCTTGAGATAGTGAGCAATGACATTTGACCACTTCTCGAGATCTGGCAGCCAGCCAATGGTGCCATAGGATGTAAACACCAGATCATAAGCACCAGAACCTTCCAACTTTTGCGGTAAGCTGTAAATGTCAGAATGTACGAATCTTACCTTTTGGCCAGTAAGTCCACAAAGCTCTTCACCCTTTTTCAAAGCTTCATTCGAAAAATCTACTGCTGTAACATCTGCGCCCATTCTAGCTAGAGAGATAGAATCTTGTCCAAAATGACACTGAAGGTGCAAAACCTTAAGCCCAGAAATATTGCCTAATAGTGGTAGTTCAATTTCATTTAAGGACGTCTGTCCTTTTATAAAACCATCAACATTGTAGAACGCTGATTCATAATGAGAAGCGACTTTTGCGTCCCATGATTTTTGGTTGGTCTTTAAATAATCTGTCATCATTTAGAAAATGAAAAATATAAAATAGGGATAGTCATTCTAAACTCACCATTATCTTGAATGACTTGCTTAATTTTGTCCATTGCCAAATGGAAAAAGTCATTTCTACTATCCTCTGATACAAAGTTCCAATATGCCCGAAATCCAATTCTTATGAGGCTGTAATCAAGAACGGCATTTGCATCGGTGAATCTCAAAAAAGTTTCATCTTTCTTAAACTCTTGGAGCTTGAGGTCAGCCCTTTCAACGCGTTTTATAATCCCTTCTTTTTGCCCCCTTTCTTGCATTTGATTCGAAACTGTTTCTGTATTATAACCTAGTTCCTTATTTGTCTCAATAAATATCGTGTATAACTCTTTGAATGTTGAATCATCATTTGTTGTGAAACAAAAATGACCAGAGGGGTGAAGAGCACGATATATCTCTTCTAATATTAAATCAAAATGCTCAAAATTATTAACTCCCAGATTCGAACAAATCAGGTCAAAATAATCATTTTCAAAAGGGATTTTTTCGGCTGATGCTTCAATGATCTTAATATTTTTTAGGTCAAGTATTTCAGCTTTATTTCTTGCAACCTTTAGTGCTTCAGACCAAATGTCCATACCGAAAACTTGGGTTTTCTCACCAAACCTTTGTGCTAACTCAATTAATGGGAACCCGGTGCCAAAACCTAAATCTAGGACTTTTGAGGTTTGAACCATGGGAATGTTATCTAATAACAAGCGTCCAAAGGGTGCAGCCCACAAACTTAGTTCATCATAAATACTGACTACTTCTTTAGTTTGCCAATCTAGTAAGGGCTTCATCGACTATTCTTCATTCCTATATATTCTCTTGTCTGCCCAAAATGTACCGAAAGGAATTATTGCTACAAGAAGTGCAATGAAGGTTTTTTTGAACTTCCAATCTTTCTCAATTTTTACTTGAATAACTGCCAAAACGTACAATATGAATAACAGTCCGTGTACCATCCCAACGATTTTATTGGGTTGACCGTTTTGCATAAAATACTTTAATGGCATTGTGACAAACAGGATGAGTAAGAATGAGATACCTTCCAAGTGAGCTAAGACTCTTAATCTTCCAATTTGTGTTTTAAGATTTTGAAGCATAAGGACTTTTTGGCAAAACTAAAGCTTTATTCGATAAACAAAGTTATTCAAAACTAATGTTAGGGTGCGTTGGCCTATTTTGATTCGTTTTGTTTATTTCTTATTGAAGAAATGGTTCATTCAACTTTCACAAGATTTATAATTGAGTCGTCAAGCTTCAACGTCAGAGTTTTTCTGCTATATCCTCTGATTTCATATGTGGAAGTATCAAAAGATAAATTCATCGTAAAGTTGGGATCACCACAAGAGATCTGATAACTATATTCATTTCTGCAACTTACATTTGTGTCACAGGTAATTATGGTTAAAGTTTTTGCCTCAGTACAATTAAAGCGGAGTTTTGTATTTATCATCTCTCCATCAATAACCTCCCATTCTCCTGGTAAAAAACCTTCCAGTTCATCAATAAGATCTGGACAGTCAGTTTTTTTGCATGAAAAAAGCACTGTCAACACTACAAAAATAATGAGATACCTTCCCTTCATATATTAATAGGATTTGCTTTAGATTTTCTACAATTCAGGTTAAACAACATCTAAAATGGAATCTATATTCAGATAGTTTTCGAATACATGATCTGCACCAGCCTCTTTGAGTTTACCATTTTTGAGCACATCAATACCTACAAAAGGAACATCTATGTTTTTGCAGGTCTTATAATCCCAAAGTCCATCTCCAAAATATGTAATCGAATGGAATGAAGTTAGTCCATAATGAGCCTTTGATTTCGAAATAGCATCTTTGACAATCTCTTCTCTAGATATAAAAAGGTCACAATTTGAAAAAGGGATGTTTTCATAATCATAACCAAGAGCTCCTAGCTTGACTGCAGCGGAATCAGACCATGAACCTGTGGCGATAGCGATTTCGTATTGATCATTTCTCTCTAGGTGCTTCAAAAAATCAAGGCTTCCTGGGACTGGAGAATAAACTTCCGGATTATCATCGCAGGCCGATTTAAGGAGTCCTACAAAGTTTTCTCGCAACTCCATAAGTTCTTCGTTCGAAATGGACCGATTGTGGATTCCTTGAAACACTTCTTCAGCAATGCCCCAATCCGTCACGTTGATCATGTCATAACCTAAATACGGAAGTAAATCAATTTTAAATGTTGCATAAAAAGCCTTTACATAGCATTCATCATCAACATTTGTTGAATTAGTAAGGGTTCCGTCAATATCGAATATCAATAACTTCATATACTTCTAAGAATGGATCTTTCCGTCTTTTGAATTTGCTAGAATGCTAATGCAGTGTCTAAATCAAAGGTTGCTTTGCGTAACCAAATGTTCGTTTATGAACTTCTCAATTCTGGGTTTATTGTTGCTTACAAAATCTTTGAACTGTGGATACAGGTCATAGTGGAACTGAGAAAGAAATACATAGCAATCTAAATACCCAGCATCCATCATTTCCTTGGCGAATTTCAGGTCACTTGGCAAGTTGTCAGTTGAGTTTAACATTTTTTCCCAGGCATAAACTTCCAAATACTTCGATCTTGTGAACCTGTTTTCTTTGTTTATTATTCCTGTGGTGTCCACCATTTTACCGAGGTCCTTCAAAGCAGACTGATAGACACTCCATTGGGGATGGCTAGTAGATTCCAAATTAGAACCATGATAAACGATTCTTGAACCCCTTGGAATCCAGTGCATATTTAAGGTCCTGTCTCCAATTTTGTAAAGATCTTCTAGTTTAGCATACATTGAAGGATCAGGGTAAACACAAATACCATCTATGCACTCTTTGATACTCTCATCAAACTGGTTATTTCGTCCATAGGCATCAACCAAATACTTTCTTGGTTCTAGTAAATCAGAGCATTGTTCTTTCGCCATGTTGAAATAAACTATGGCGCTATCGTAGCTTTTCATTGCATAATAGGCATCACCTGTATACAGTTTTGCTGCGTAGTAGTTCGGCTCAAGTTCAAAAGCTTTTTGGTAATTTTCACGAGCTTGTGAATACCGACCTGCCCTAAAATATTGTTCGCCCGTTGAGAACAATTCTTTGGCTTCTTTAGAAATAGCAGTATCAGGGGAGTAATCAACCTCAAGAGATCGAATTAATATTGGCGCAACATTGCTTTGTGTATACAGTTGTGCGTCCTTGCATTTTTCTATGAGGTAATTATAATCACCGGCATAGTCTATGGATAGGTCAAAAGTGGTTTGTTCACCAGATAGTGCCTTAGCTAAAATATTTTGAATCTGTTGGTCAAATAGCTGTTTTGTAAACAAGTACTTTTTGTAAGACATCGTTACCAAAAGATCCCAAAGCTCATCAGTTGGCTTTGATTCAATGGTCTCTTCAAGCAAATTAATTGCTTTCTCGACTTTTCCCTTTGAAAATAACTTAGTTGCTTTTTTTGCTTCTTTAGATTCTTGCGCCTGAGTATTGAAAAAGGCAAATACAATGAGAATGAGAAAAGTGTTTTTCATGTCAACGTTTTTTTGAGGTTTAAAATAAAAATCTGTGCGAAGGTACAGAATTGGAATTATAGCAACAACTTATATTTCAACATCTAAACTGTCGTTGTATGGCTTTTGTAAATCGAAATTCAAACTATCAGAGTTTAAAAGCCTCTCTACAACAGGAACATATTTTGGTAAATTATCACTAAAAAACTTGTACACTTTAGTGTCTTGTTTTTGATCCTGAGACATCATGGGAAATCTTTGATTAGCTATATCAAAAACGTAAATGAGTAGGCCAACAATCACTCCTATTTTTAACAATCCAAAAGATGCTCCCAAGATTTTATTAAGTCCAGAAAGAGCGGTAAGATCTAGCATTTTTTCTACAGTCTTTGCGATCAATCGAACCGCCAATAGGATTATTACAAATGCTAATACAAAAGACAGTATTGTAATCCATTGAGGATCCAGTGATAACTTGTCGTTTAAGTAATTTCCAACCAGAGGAGAAAAACGAATGGCTCCATATACGCCCAAAACAAGTCCGGCAAGACCTGCAACCTCAATCACTAAACCTTTTCTGAAACCTTTAATCGTAAACCAAACTAAAGGCACTAGTATGATAATGTCAACAACTGCCATTAGGACTAATTTATAACAATAAATCTAGGTAAATACTATTCACAAAGGAATGCGTAACTTCGTAACATGATTCAGTCACCAGACATTTCATTTGAACAATGGCCCAAAGTCAT